>CAILXE010000518.1 GCA_903838095.1 uncultured Chlorobiaceae bacterium | reverse complement strand
TATTTGTTGGGAACATATTCGAAAATGTAACGGTAAGAGGCCGCAAGTGATTCGGGCAGAATCCCCCCTTCACCGGAACACATGGCTGTTTTGGCCAGCGCGCTCCCTTTGGCAAGAGCAAGCTTTGCTTCTCTCGACAACGCGCCAAAAGAGATATGTGAGACAAAAACCGGGGTTTCGAGTATAAGTGGCAAGGCGGCGGCGGGCCCGATCACTGTTTGTGTGACAATCGGTTGTGTTTTGTTGAGCGGCATTTTTGCAAGCTGCGCCCCCTTGATGAGAATTTCATCCCAGGAGAAGGTGGGAATGCGGCTCCGCATCGGTTCTATAATCGACTTTCCCGTCATGGCAAGACGGTGGATATCGGCCATGTTGACCTCAAAATCGTCAGCCGGTCGTCGCCATTCCGCGAGGTACTCTTCTCCCAAATCTGTTTCAGTGCCAATAGAGAGGGCGGCTGGCCGGTTGGATGCTGCAATGCTGAAACTCTCTTTGCCTGAGCCGCAGACAGGGCATCTCCAGTCTCTCCGAAGAGCAGGCCACAGAGTGCCCTCTTTTGCTTCATCATAGGCATAGGAGCAGAGAGCGCATTCATAGATGTTTGTGGAAATGGATTCGCTTTTGACTGCCGGGACTACGTTTTCTTGTTCTGTCAGCAGGGTAAATGAGGATTTTGGCGAGCCGCAGACAGGGCATATCCACTCATTCGGGAGGGCCTCCCAGGCGATGGATTCATTATTTTCATCGTAGATATACGAGCATAGCCCACATTGCCATTTTGCCATAAGAAACGGTAGATGATATGATTACTGCACAAGACGATTTGTCATCATAATATGAATTTTTCCTGATTGGGATCAGGAGTTTTCTAACTGGTTTGATTCTCAAGTCGAGTCAGAACTTCCTCCCAGAGGTTACGGTAGGCCTTGGATGCAGGAGCGTTTGGCAGAACAGCATTCAGTGGAGCTCTATAAATACCCATTTTTTCAACCTCGGAATTGTAGGGAATAGTTTGAGTGAGCAATTCAGGTGTGTTTCTGAATTCATTGATAATGTCGCGATGCAGTTTTTTCTGTTTTTCCACCATGCTGAAAAACGGCATTATTTTTGAGCAATCAAGTTTCTGCGTGGCAAAAAATTCCTTCAACTGAAAGTATGTTCTTATCGATAATGTTGTTGGAACCAATGGAACGAGAATGATATCAGAAGCGGCAAACACACTTTCAGAAAGGAGTGTCAGGTTCGGTGGGCAGTCGAAAAATACAAACTGGTAGTTCTCATTCAGCTCTTCAAGATTTTTTTTAAGTTTTTTCTGAGGTTTTTTTTCTTCAGAAAGTTCAATATCAAGATTCCGGTAAGAAAAATCGGAAGGAAGCAGGTCAAGGTTTTGATAGTCAGTGGCCTTGATGTTGCGGTAAATCTTTTTGTTCCCTTTGAGAAATTTTTCACTGTTATACTTTTTCGATGCAGTAATCCTGAAATAGTAAGAGCTTGCTCCCTGTGGATCAAGATCGCAGATCAAGGTTGAGGCGGAGAGTAAAGAAGAGAGATAAGAGAGGTTAACTGCGGACGCAGTTTTACCCACCCCACCCTTGATACTGTACAGTGATATTGTTTTCATAGCTCGGGGCCCGTTAAAAGGTCGTGAAATAATTGATTTGTCACTTCATTGTCAAAAGTGCTGAAGGTTTTGTGAAACTTCAGTCGGGCATGTTGCTGTTGTTGAAAAAGGATTGCCATAAGCCCACCTGTTGAGGCGGCAAGTAACTTGTCTGCTGCCGCCATTTCCGTAAGCTGTTTTTGCAGAAAATGAAGTTGAACGGCGTAATCAACAATATCGCCAAGATGTTCTTGAAGTTGTTTCAGTTTCTGAATAACAGGGGTAATGGTTTTATCCGGAAAAACAGAGGCAAAGAATTCAAGCAGATACCTCAGTTTTTTGCAGTCAATGCGCAATTGATGAAGTTCAGCATCAGTTGCCTCCTTGCTGATAAGGCGTCCGTGGCGGATTACTTTTTTCCATGCTTTTTTTA
>CAILXE010000517.1 GCA_903838095.1 uncultured Chlorobiaceae bacterium | reverse complement strand
GCAGGCTGCGGCACTTGTTTCTTCTGGAGTGAATGTTGGCATGAGCGGGTTTACTGGTTCCGGTTATCCCAAAGCGGTACCTTTGGCGCTTGCAAAACGCATTGAGGCCGCGAACAAGGATGGACAGAAATTCAGGATCGGTGTATGGACCGGCGCTTCAACGGCGCCAGAACTTGATGGCGCTTTGGCCAAGGCTGATGGTGTTGAGATGCGTCTTCCGTATCAATCTGATCCAACCTTTCGCAAGCGCATTAATGCCGGAGAGATGGAGTATCTCGATATTCATCTTTCTCATGTGGCTCAGTTCGTCTGGTTCGGCTTTCTCGGCAAGCTTGATATTGCACTGGTAGAGGTAACTGGTATTCTTGAAGATGGTCGTCTGATTCCATCCTCTTCAGTTGGGAACAACAAGACCTGGCTGGATCAGGCGGACAAGGTCATTCTCGAAGTAAACTCATGGCAGAACCTTCGCATGGAAGGGATGCACGATATCTATTATGGCACACACCTGCCTCCGCATCGTCAGCCGATTCCGCTGGTGCGGCCACAGGACAGGATTGGCGACCTTTATCTGCATTGTGATCCAGCAAAAGTTATTGCGGTGGTCGAAACCAATAGCCCGGACCGGAACGCACCGTTTGCCGCGCCTGATGAAAATTCCACGCTGATTGCTGGCCATATTCTTGAATTCTTTGAACATGAAGTAAAGAGAGGACGTCTTCCCAAAGAGCTGCTGCCGCTGCAATCGGGTGTCGGCAACATTGCCAATGCGGTTATGGAGGGGCTGAACCATGGGCCGTTCGATAATCTGACCGCATATACCGAAGTGGTGCAGGATGGTATGCTTGCGATGATCCGCTCAGGAAAGTTGGTGATGACATCGGCCACGGCATTCTCCCTCAGTGATGCGGCGCTGGAAGAACTGAATGCGAATATTGAGCTCTATCGTGAACGGATTATTCTTCGCCCCCAGGAAATCAGCAATCATCCGGAAGTTATTCGTCGTCTTGGGGTCATTGCCATGAACGGGATGATTGAGGCTGATATTTACGGTAATGTCAATTCGACGCATGTGATGGGCAGTTCTATCATGAACGGCATCGGCGGCTCTGGCGATTTTGCACGAAATGCCTATATCTCCATCTTCATGACGCCCTCGCAGGCCAAGCACGGCAAGATTTCCTGTATTGTGCCCATGGCATCACACGTCGATCATACCGAGCACGATGTTCAGATTCTTGTGACTGAGCAGGGTCTTGCTGATCTGCGTGGTCTTTCGCCAAATCAGCGCGCCAGGGTCATTATCGAAAACTGTGCTCACCCAAACTTCAAACCAGCGCTTCTGGATTACCACAAGCGTGCCTTTGAGTGCTCTTATGGAAAACACACTCCTCATCTGCTTGATGAAGCGTTAAGCTGGCATCAGCGTTATCTTACTGATGGTTACATGTAAGCAGGACGCAAAAGACGGATAGTTTTGGGGTGCAGGAAGGTTTTCCTGTACTATTTCATTGCTGCTGTCCATCAAACCGGACGGTAAGAATACTCAATGGCCAAGGGCTGGTGATGGTATGATCTCTCTTGCCGGTTGCAATCTCCGCAATAATATCCAGCTCCAGTTCGCTGTAAAATTTTCGGGCGGAGGTCAGCCCGTCGAGGGCAAATGAGGGAATTCCCTGCATGAGCGCCATGAGTGGAACCCCACCGGCAAGCATGATGCTGCGGTGACCGTCTATTCCGACAAATGCGCGTTTTGTATGCTTTGCTGCCTGTGCAATAATGACGGCAAGTTGGCCAGGGGTGAAGTGATGGAGACTTTGCGACATGACCATGAGGTCAAAGGATCCTTCAGCAAATTCCGGGAGATTGAACGCATTGAGGAGTTGAAAGTTGAGAGGAAGTTTTTTTTCTGTTGCCAGACGGTTTCCCTCTTCAATAAATTTGGGGACGATGTCGGAACCGGTCACGGAGACGGGCAGCTCTCTGCGCTTTGCCTCTTCGGCAAGTGCAATTGCGAGTCCGCCTGACCCGCTTGCCAGTTCGAGGATGCTGAACATCTGACGTGTGGTCGTGGTCTTCTCCTCAAGAAGGGAGAGTAGCAGGGAGACATAACGGGGATAGAGCTGCATCAGATTGTTCTGGCGATCCAGCGCCTGAACCAGCTCAAGTTTTTTTGTTTCAGAGAGAGCACTGTCGTCCATACATTCCGTCTCTGAAGTGCGCAGCATCCTGTCGAGCAGTTCTGTCAAAAGAGAGCCGCCGCCCAACTTTTGTGACACACTGAATCGTTCATCCAGAAAACGCGCTATAACCTTGTTTGTGGTGCTCTCAAGTTCTTCCATGCTCTTCCAGACAGGCGGAAATTCACCTGCTCTTCGGAGGTTTTCAAGAGCCCGGGCTCCCTCTTTTTTAAGTTGAAGCATGGTTAATACCGGTCAAGCGTAAATTTTTCGCCGAGGTACATTTTTCGGACCTCTGGATTGGCAGCAATCTCTTCCGAGGTGCCCTGCATGAAGATGCTTCCGTCAAAAAGCAGGTATGCGTGGCTCGTAATAGAGAGGGTTTCATGGACGTTATGGTCGGTGATAAGCACACCAATGTTTCGTTTGGCCAGTCCGTTGACGATCTGCTGGATATCTTCGACGGCAATGGGGTCTACGCCGGCAAATGGCTCGTCAAGCAGAATAAATTTTGGGTTCAGCGCCAGAGCTCTTGCAATTTCTGTGCGGCGCCGCTCGCCACCGGATAATGCATAACCCATGCTTTTGCGGATATGGGCGATATTAAGCTCTTCGAGCATGACGTCGGTTCTCTGCTTTCTTTCCGTTTTTGACAGTGAGGTGAATTCAAGAACGCCAAGAATGTTTTCTTCGACGGTCAGGTTGCGGAACACTGAGGCCTCCTGGGGAAGATAGCCGATTCCGAGGCGAGCCCGCTTGTACATGGGCAGGCGGGTGATATTTGTCGAATCAAGAAACACTTCACCTCCGTCTGGCCGTACCAGTCCGACAATCATGTAGAATGTCGTTGTTTTGCCTGCGCCGTTCGGTCCGAGAAGCCCTACAATGTCACCTTGCTTCACCTCAATGGATGAGCTTTTAACTACTGCCCGTTTATTATAGACCTTCTTTAACTGCTTGCAGCTTAGTGTTGCTTTCATGCCGATAAAGTTAATTTCCCGGTTGGAGAGTACAATAAAAAACGAGGCTCCAGACCTCGTTTTTTAAAGACATTAACGATAGACAGGAAAAACTCTGTCAGAAACCGGTTATGGTCAATCGTTGAACCGCTGTCCAACTTCCTTGGTTGGTTGTGCATAACCCGATTTTTGAGGAGAAGATCCCCTCAATCCCGATGAGGATCCCCCGTAAAGATAGGGATAGGCATTGGCTCCAAGCCTTTTGGTGGTTTTCCCGACGTTTTCGAGAGCGTCGCCAACAACCCACCAGTGCCCATCAATGAAAACTTCAAGGAATCTACCATAGGCAGAAGCTGCATCGGTAAAAGCGCCTGATATATTTGCCATCTTCTCTTGTTTAGAGGTTTAATTCGTTTATAAATAAACTTAATAAATCTCCTCATCAATAAAAAATATTTTATGTTCAGTATAAGAGATAATTCTTTAACTCTTTTGTGACAGAGGGCGGAAGGGCGATGCTCTGCGCTGGCGGATGCGGTGATTAACGAGCGTTTTTTTGCTGCGCATGGCGTCTACACCGCATGATGGCCTATGCCAGATATAATTTTAATGCTATACGATTTCATAGTTATGGGAAAAGTAATGTCTTACAAGGGGGTATGGCCAACAATCCATGAAACGGTTTTTATGACGGATGGGGCCTATGTTATTGGTGACGTGCATATTGGCGCATATTCAAGTGTCTGGTTCAATTCTGTTGTCCGTGGGGATGTCTGCCCGATTCGTATCGGAGAGAAAACCAGTGTGCAGGATAATGTGACACTGCATGTCACGCATGATACCGGTCCGCTGAATATCGGGAACTGTGTGACGATCGGTCACGGTGCGGTGCTTCATGCCTGTACGGTGAAAGATTATGTATTGATCGGAATGGGCGCGGTGCTGCTTGATGACTGTGTGGTTGAGCCCTGGTCGATTGTGGCCGCCGGATCACTGGTCAGGCAAGGTTTTACCGTGCCTTCAGGGATGCTGGTTGCCGGTGTTCCCGCAAAAGTCATGCGTCCGATCACTGAAGACGAGCGGCGGAATATTCAGGAATCGCCCGAAAATTATGTTCGTTATTCGCAAAACTATCGGGAAGAGGAAAAACAGCTCTAATTGAAGCGGTCTTCTTCCCTGATTTCACTAAATTGCACCGGAAGTTTTTGAAGGTATTGAATTCTTCTGGTATACATGGAGACTGTTGTCATGTCTTGCCAGTTCTTTTTTCACAGTTATCTTGTAACTCTTTGTCTGTTATGATGCAAAACGATGTTGTTGTTGTTGGTGGCGGTATTAGCGGCTTGAGCCTTGCCTATTATAGTGTTGAGGCTGGTATGAAAACCACGCTGCTTGAAAAGAGTGATACTCTTGGAGGTTCTTTTGCCTCTCCCCAGTACAGCGCAAACGGAAAAAAATTCTGGCTGGAACTTGGAGCGCACACCTGTTACAGTTCTTATCAGAATCTGCTTGATATTGTTGAGGCGTGCGGAATAACTGATTCCATTATTCCCCGGGAAAAGGTTCCGTTTACCCTGCTTG
>CAILXE010000516.1 GCA_903838095.1 uncultured Chlorobiaceae bacterium | reverse complement strand
GCCCAGGTTGTCAGGGATGGGGCTGAACGTCGTATTGCGGGTCGTGAGGTCGTGCGAGGAGATATTCTTGTCGTCAGTGAAGGCGATCGTATTCCTGCGGATGCACGGCTGCTTTCATGCCTGAATCTTTCTGTTGATGAATCTCTTCTGACTGGCGAGTCTGTTCCTGTCAGAAAATCTGATGATGCTGAAGAGGGAAAAGAGGTTTGCCCCGGTGGAGATGATCTGCCGTTTATCTTTTCCGGCACAATGGTCGTTCAGGGGCAGGGTATTGCGCGAGTTATTGCAACTGGCGTACAGACCGAAATCGGAAAAATTGGTACGGTATTACAGACGGTTGAGCCGGAAGAGACGCTTTTGCAGAAAGAGACTGACCGCTGGGTGCGGACTCTTGCTGTTTTTGGTCTCTCCTTATGTGTTTTGGTGGTTATTTATTACAGCCTTACTCGTGGCGACTGGCTTCATGGATTGCTTGCCGGTGTGACTCTTGCCATGGCAACCCTTCCTGAAGAGTTGCCGGTTGTCCTCGCTATTTTTCTTGCCATGGGAGCCTGGCGCATTTCAAAAAAACAGGTGCTGACCCGCCGTATGCCAGCCATTGAGACGCTTGGGGCCGCTACGGTTCTTTGTGTGGACAAGACCGGGACGCTCACCATGAATCGCATGTCGGTCAGCAAGCTCTTTGCGGGTAGCGAGCTTCTTGATGTCAGCACGGTTTCAAGGAACTCCATGCCGGAAGAGTTTCATGAACTGCTCGAATTCAGTATTCTGGCCAGTCAGCTTGATCCTTTTGATCCAATGGAAAAAGCCATCAAGGAGATCGGAGATGACTTCCTGACGGAGACAGAGCATTTGCATAACGACTGGGAGCTGGTTCATGAATACGCCTTGTCGAGGGAGCTGCTCTCAATTTCCCGTGTCTGGAAATCCTCTGATCATGAACAGGATACAATTGCAGCCAAAGGCGCACCTGAAGCCATCATTGGTCTTTGCCGTTTTGATGAATCGGCAAGGCAGAAACTGTTCGTTCATATTACGGAAATGGCGGATCAGGGGTTGCGGGTATTGGGGGTGGCGAGGGCGTTTTTTCAGCAGCCGGTTTTGCCGAATGCACAGGGTGACTTTGTTTTCGAATTTCTTGGTCTGATCGGCCTTGCTGATCCAGTGCGCCCTACGGTGCCTTCGGCAATAGCCGAATGCTACACGGCGGGAATTCGTGTGGTGATGATAACCGGTGATTTCCCTGGTACGGCGCGTAATATTGCGAGGCAGATCGGGTTGAAAAAAGCCGAAGTATCTCTTTCCGGGCCGGAACTGCAAGGGATGACGGACCGGGAACTGCAGGAGAGAATCAATGATGTGAATGTTTTTGCGCGGGTTGTTCCTGAACAGAAGTTGCGGTTGGTCAATGCCTTCAAGGCCAACGGTGAAATTGTCGCCATGACAGGTGACGGGGTGAATGATGCTCCCGCCTTGAAAGCAGCCAGCATTGGTATTGCTATGGGTGGGCGCGGAACGGATGTTGCCCGTGAGTCGGCGTCACTGGTGTTGCTTGATGATGATTTCTCTTCAATTGTGCAGGCCATCAGGCTTGGTCGAAGAATTTTTGACAATATCAGAAAAGCCATTGCCTATATTTTTGCGATCCATGTGCCCATTGCAGGGTTGTCACTTTTTCCGGTGTTTTTTCATTGGCCGCTTCTGTTGCTTCCCGCGCATATCGCCTTTTTGCAGCTCATCATTGACCCAACCTGCTCAATCGTTTTTGAAGCTGAAGGTGAAGAGGCTGATGTGATGAAGGGGCCGCCACGGAACTCACGAGAACCGCTTTTCTGTCGCAAGACGGTTGCTCTCAGTCTGATGCAGGGCGTTATTGTTCTTGCTGTTCTTCTGGGCGTCTTTTTATTTGCCCGGGCAAGGGGAGCAGGCGAGCTGGAGGTCCGGGCATTGACGTTTACCACGCTGATGATTTCCAATCTTGGTCTGATTCTCACCAACCGTTCATGGAGTAGCACGTCGGCTGCCGCTGTGCGCTCTGCAAATTCAGCATTGTTGCCGGTCGTCGCCAGCGCAATACTCTTTATGGGAATTGTGCTTTATGTTCCTTTTTTTGTTACTCTGTTCAAGTTTTCCGCATTGCATCTCCCGGATCTTCTGCTTTGCCTTTCAGCAGGGCTTGGGAGTGTCGTCTGGTTTGAAGGGTTGAAATGGTTCGGAGTGTACCGACTTTTCCGGAGAAGTGAATAGCCGGAATCGGCAACGTCTTTGGCACCTTGTGTTTAATTTGCGATGCGAGCCTTCAAAATGAGTGGCAGGTGATCAGAATACCCGCCGATATATTTTCTTTTTTCGTATGTCGCGTAGGGCTTTTTACCCGATTTGTCCAGTAGTCTGGAAAAAGAGAAGCAGCGAAAAGCATCATCCGGAGCAAAAAAACCCTTGTTTTCGATCATGCCTGCTGAAAGAAGGATCTGGTCAATGTGTTGCCAGTGATTG
>CAILXE010000515.1 GCA_903838095.1 uncultured Chlorobiaceae bacterium | reverse complement strand
GTCATCTCCTGACGCATGAGTTCATATTAAATTTTGAGACTTATCGTTGAAAAATCACACAAAAAATCTATCTTCTTTCCAACGAGCAGGAATATTTACCTTCCTGATAAATAAATAAATTCAGCTATTAAATACTAACCTGAGCATTGAAAGGAGAGAATAACTGTGAAGAAAATTGGTATCCTTACCAGCGGCGGCGATTGCGGGGGGCTTAATGCCGTCCTGAAAGGGGCGGCCATGATGGCTCTCGCCAAAAACCTTGAACTCTATATCATTCCTAATGGCTACGCCGGTTTATATAATCTTGTCGATCAGGAGCATATCGTCCGGCTTGACCTGGTTCGACTTGACCGGTTTGACGCAAGTTTTGCCGGTTCTGAAGCTGGTCATTCAAGAGTCAAAATCAAGGCCATACGCAATCCCGACAAATACAATCGCATCAAGGCGGGTATGAAAAAATTCGGCATTGATGCACTTGTTATCAGCGGTGGCGATGATTCGGGAAGTGTCATGGTCGATCTCAACCAACAAGGAATTCAGTGTATTCACGCACCGAAAACCATGGATCTCGACCTGCAGACCTATTCTGTTGGTGGTGACTCAACAATAAACCGCATCGCTCAATTTGTACATGACCTCAAAACAACCGGTAAAACCCACAACAGGGTACTGGTCACAGAAGTGTTCGGACGTTATGCCGGCCATACCGCTTTCCGCAGTGGCATTGCTGCTGAAGCGGACTGTATTCTTATACCCGAGATTCCGGCAGACTGGAATATCGTTTATGAACACCTCTCTGAACGATTTACCCGCAGGATAAGAGAAAACGACGTTCACAGCGGCACCTATACCATCGTTGTGGCGGAAGGGCTGAAAAATGCTGATGGAACAGATATTGTTGATGAATCAGCAGGTATTGACGCCTTTGGTCATAAAAAACTTGCCGGCGCAGGAAAATATACCTGTCAGCAGATCCAGAATAGAATGAAAGCGGATCCGGCAATGCCGCTGTTTATGAAAGAGACCGGCATGTTCGTCGAAGGGGTCTATGAAATTCCTGAGGTTCGGGAAATCCATCCTGGTCACCTTGTCAGATCAGGCAACTCTTCAGCTTATGACATCAACTTTGGCTTTGAAGCCGGAGCCGCCGCCATACTGCTGCTTCTGGATGGAAAAACCGGGTTTACGATTTCCAAGGTCAAAGGCCGGAAGATAGAGTACATTGAATCAGGAAAAGCCATTGTTCAGCGCCACGTCGATCTCGACCATGTCGCCATGTACGAATCTATGGGTATCTGCTTTGGCCGAAAACCCGCTCTCTACGATCCGATTTTGCGTGAAGTTGACGGCGTTTACGAAAGAATCTACTGAGCGTTTGATTATTACTGTATAAAAACCCCGCAACAGAAGACGGGGTTTTTATATCTTGCGGTTTACTATTGGTCATGCATTAACATTCCAACGTTCCAACGCCTGCATCATGAATAAGTCTGCCAAAATCTGGATGAACGGCGACCTGATTGACTGGATTGACGCGAAAATCCACATTCTGTCACATGTTGTCCACTACGGTTCATCTATCTTTGAGGGAATACGCTGCTATGAAACTCTGAAGGGTTCTGCCGTACTCTTTCTGGATGAACACATCAAACGCCTCAGAGACTCGGCAAAAATATACCGTATCGAAATTCCTTATTCCGAAAAGGAGCTGAAAGAGGCTGTCATCAGCACTATCCACGCAAACGATCACAAATCCTGTTACATCCGTCCACTGGTTTATCGGGGACAGGGCGCATTGGGAGTCAATCCGCACAGGGCATCCATCGAGGTTGCTATTGCCACCTGGGAATGGGGCGCCTACCTTGGTGAAGATGTGCTTGAAACCGGTGTTGATGTTCGTGTTTCTTCGTGGAACAGGCCTGCCCCAAATACACTGCCTGCATGGGCAAAAGCTGGTGGAAACTACCTGAACTCACAGCTTATCAAAATGGAAGCCCTGATGGACGACTATGCCGAAGGACTTGCACTTGATGTCAACGGGTATGTCTCTGAAGGTAGCGGCGAAAATATCTTTGTTATCCGTGACGGCATCATCTACACCCCAATGTCAGCCCAGTCAATTTTGCCGGGCTTTACCAGATACGCTATCATGCACATTGCAAAAGAGCATGGTTATGAGGTTCGCGAAACCCTGATTCCCCGTGAAGCACTCTACATTGCTGATGAGGTCTTCCTGACTGGAACTGCGGCTGAAATAACACCGGTCAGAAGCATTGACAAATACCCGATCGGAAATGAAAAACGGGGACCGATTACCGAGGTGTTGCAGCATGAGTATCTGAAAATTGTCCAAACCGGCGAAGATCCGTATAACTGGTTAACGTTTACCTGAAGACTGCAGGACGGGCATGAGCTGGAAGAATATTATCGGCCAACAAAAGCAGATTCGCGTCCTGCAGAAAGCACTTGAAACAGGACGTTTTGCTCATGCCTACCTTTTCACGGGCCATGAAGGCACGGGCAAGGAGAGTGTGGCGCTTGAAGTTGCCTCAATCCTCAACTGCCGTAGCACAACGAGCGGGAAGAGTGAAGGTGCGTGTGGCAAGTGCCCTGACTGCCTGCAGATCCAGGCGTTTATGCATCCGAACATTGAGTATATTTTTCCCGTCGAATCCGCACTGCTTGAAACCAGTAACTCCGCAAATAAAGAGAACAAGCGCTTTACTGAAGCAAAAGAACGCTACGATGCGCTTATCGAACATAAAAAGCAGAACCCGTATTTTTCCCCTGCCATGGAGCGCTCCATGGGCATTTTAACCGAACAGATCATTACCCTCCAGCATAAAGCGCTTTTTATGCCCAATGAAGGAAGTAAAAAAATATTCATTATTTCACAGGCCGAACGGCTGCACCCGTCAGCGGCAAACAAACTTCTGAAACTCCTCGAAGAGCCTCCTGCTCACATTGTCTTTATTCTGGTTTCATCGCGACCTGAAGCGCTGCTTCCAACCATTCGTTCACGATGTCAGACTGTTGCTTTTTCGCGGGTAACTTCTCAGGAACTACGACTCTGGTTACAGAAAAACCGACCAGAGATCATTGACCCCGAACTGAGTTTTATTGCAAGTTTTTCGAGAGGTAACCTCCGGCTGGCATGGGAACTGATGAACAACCGCAGCGAAAACCCATCTGAATCGGCAACTCTTGTGCTCCGCAACCAGGCACTTGACTACCTTCGTTCCGTTCTCACCGCCAATAATTTTCACAAGGCTATCATCTCATGCGAACAGATATCAAAAAATCTGTCACGCAGTGACCTCACTCTTTTTCTTGCCGCTCTTCTGCTCTTCTTTCAAGACGCTAACCATCGTCAGATCAATCCGGACTTTCACGAACTGAACAATCCGGACATTACTGATTCCATTGACCGTTTTGCCAGAAACTTCAAAAATACCGATTATTTCCGCATCTCGACCATTACCGAAGACGCAATACGAGCCATAGAACGCAATGCCAACCCCCTGCTTGTCCTTGCCTCCTTCACTTCCAACATCAAATCATTGCTGCATAAGGGCTAACCATGCAAAATACCGACATATTTTTCTGTGAATACGTACGGCAATCTTTTGGATTACTCTAAAGTATTCGAGATTGCCATTTGGAATAAGAAAAAAGAAATGATAAGTTTTTT
>CAILXE010000514.1 GCA_903838095.1 uncultured Chlorobiaceae bacterium | reverse complement strand
CCTGAAATTCAACAGGAATAGAACTGCTTATTTGGCCTGTAGCAAAGAGTTTGCTGTTGCTGCCAAGGGACAATCCAGGCAACTTGTTCAAGGGGATTTCGGCAAAGTTAAGAATGAAGCGACTCTGCTTGTTTTTAAGATTATATTCAATGTGCTCTGCCGAAGCCTTTTGCTGAAAGAGTTCTACAGAACAATCTTTCAGTGTGAGAGTACATGGGTTGAGCGGATCTCCTTTAGAGCCAAAGAGTGCGGTAAAATTCGATACTGGCACTGGTTTTCCATCATTGGAGAACCTTGCAACCCGGATTGTATTAAATGGCTGTTGCCAGTGTTCAGCAGCGATTAGCTTGATGTTGTAACTTATTCCTTCAAATCCAAGATTTTCTTTGGTCGCTGCTGCGTCGGTGATCGAGTATGTTACCAAGAGAGGCTTGAAAGAGAGAGAGAAATTCTTGTCCGACAAAATCTCAATACCAACAGATATCAGAGGATTTTTATCGCTGAAGGTAAATTGTCGAGGAGTAGGAGTGATTTTAAGAGAATCGGATCGCAGGAATATTGTTGCTCTGAAAAGATTCGGTACAAGGCGCTGAAATTCTCGTTGTGGACTTTTGTTTAGATCCAAGGAAACAGAACCGTTTGTTAGTGAAAGCGCATAGCTGGTGGCTTCAGGGTTGCATCCATCTGCAGGTGTGATAAAGACAACCTTCAAGGAGCCAAATCTTATTCCTGTAAAACCCGGTTGACCGATGTCTGAAATTTCAATACGAATCGGTTTTCCTTCAAGGGCTTTGTTAAGCAGAGGCTGTGCGTACCAAGGGAAAAAAATCCAGGCTATTGCTGGCAATATAAGTCCCAGAAGCAGAAATACGCTCACCAGGATGCGTAGCAGCAATTTCACGATCTGTCTCTTTTCCTTGGCTTACCTGGCTTTTTTTATCCATTTCCCTTGAACCTGAACCCATGTTCCCGCAGGAAGACGTGCATAAATTTTCTGTGACATCATTGTGCCAACGGCCTCAAGGGTTAAATTATTTGCAGCCGCAACTTTTGCATACTCGGCGCGACGATCATTGTTAATTTTTGTAATCAGCTCACTACCTTCATTCGAGGCTCCCGGAGGTTGAGCAAGAAGCCCGTTGTCAACTTCACCTGCAACTCCCGTTGCGCGTGCTGTTTCAAGGTCAAGTGCCAATAAAGGAGCGGCAATACCGGCCAGCATCATTATAACGATACTGATTGTTACAAGAATCTTTTGGATAGTTTTCATTGTTCATTTCTCCTGGTTAGAATAAACCTTTTTTGCTGTCAAGCAAGCTATCAAGCTCACGGTCGACCTTGATTCTTATTTCATGATCAATTTTTATGTTCATGTTGATCACTATGGGTTTATCGGAAGCTTCTATTTTCACTGTCGGACTGCATCCGGTTATAAGGGCATTGGCAGTGAGCAAAAGAAGCATCAGCATGCTGAAAGCTTTTTTTTTCATAATCTTCCTCTTAACTTTTCCTTGTTTTAATGGGTAATCCTATTGAAATAAATACTTCATCGCGATATTCACATCAAGCTCACTGGTGTTGAGTGTAAAAACGGAATCGTCGTACTTTGGCCCGCCTTTTCCGATTTTAGGGTTGTTTGAAACACCGACTCCCTCTTTGGGTATTGCAAAAATAATGAAAGATTTTTTATCCAGTTTTCCATTGCTGTTTTCATCGTGCATGATGCTTATGGCGTATTGTCCCCAAGGAAGATTGTCAAAAACAACATCTTCCTCTGTGGCGGTTATTTTTTTGATCCTGTTTGCGTATGCCTGGTCATGTTCTTCAGGAAATCCTTTTTTAGAGTTGTAGAGTGACACACCCAGCAGGCCTTCAACTTTTTTCAGCTCTTTGACGTGCACCCTGATGCATCCCGTATGTTCGGACCGGGGAGGGTCTGAAATTTTGATTTCTTCGGCAGCATTGGTACCACGAGTCATAAAAAAGAAGAGAGCAAAAAGCAACAAAAATTTTTTCATATTTTAACACAAGCCGTTTCGGTTTTGGTAATCGCAAGATTACTAACCATTTTATTGTTTAGCATTGGTACAATATCGGTATTTCACAATACCCTGACAACATCAATTTATTTCCACTTCGACGGAACCGCTCTTTTGTTACAAGTCGGCTGCCGGCATACGTGCAACCTCAGCAGCCGTAAAAACAGGCCCCTCTTTGCAGACGTAGACTGAGCCTACATTGCAGCGTCCACATTTTCCAACACCGCATTTCATCCGGTTTTCAAGAGTTGTGTAGACGTTTTTTTCATCAAAACCAAGCTTTTTAAGCGAGATCAAGGTGAATTTGATCATGATCGGCGGTCCGCAGATGACAGCAATACAATTATCAGGAGAGGGAGCAGCCTCTTCAAGTACTGTAGGTACGAATCCCACCTTGTGTTTCCAGTCGGGTGATTCTCCACCTGGATCGACCGTAAGGACAAGTTCGACATCATCACGCATCTGCCACTCATCCAGTTCATGCTTGTAAACCAAGTCAGCAACAGTTCGGGCACCGTAGACGATAGTGACCCTGCCAAATTTTTCACGCTGGTCAAGACATGACCAGATAACACTTCTTGTAGGGGGCAGGGCGATACCTCCTGAAACAAAGAGAAGGTTTTTGCCGTAGAAATCCTCAATTGGAAATCGATTTCCGTAAGGTCCCCGGAAGGTGATAAGATCTCCAACATCTGCGTTTGCAAGTGCTGAGGTCACCCTGCCGGACTGCCGGAAGGTGCACTCAATATAATCTTTTCTGGTTTCGGGACTTGCGACACAAAATGTACTTTCGCCTTCACCGTATATACCGTACAATCCAAACATGCCGGTACGGAAAGTTATTTTGAACAGCTCATGATCTGCCCTGTCCTGAAACTCAAGCTTCATGGTTCTTACGCCAGGCGCCTCATCGTGACGATCGACGATTTTCATGATAGCCGGCTTGTAGATATTGTGCTGTGTGCTTTGGATATTGTCTGTCAAGGCTGTAAAGTTGATATTTTTTGTAACGTCTCGGTAATACCCATGTCAACAGGACACTGGCGTGAGCATCGCCCACACCCGCTGCAACTGTTCACGCTGAACGTCCCCGGGAAATAGTTGAATTTGTGCATGATGCGCTGTCTCCACCTGGCAGACTGCGTTGCACGAGGGTTATGGCCTGAAGTATGCATGGTAAAGAGTGCAAATGAGCAACTATCCCAGTTTTTCCTCCTGATACCACTGTAGGTGTCACCTTCATCCTGAATGTCGAAACAATGGCAGGTAGGGCAGAGATAGGTGCATGACCCACAACCGATACAACGCATTGAAATCTCTTTCCAGAATTTGCTTTCAAAGTTTTCAGGGTTTTGCAACCATGCAACACAAGTGTCAAGATCAAACTTTTCGGGTACGTCAGCAATTGGGGCTATAGGGTCAGAGCCATCCTGCAGTAATTCTGCAATAGCCAAAAATGCTTCGCGGCCCCGGTCTGTAAGCTCTTCAACAACCCAGCCATTGTTGTTTTCAAGAGGTCGAAGAAGCACATCAGAACCCGTTGAGCTATCAGGCGCCAAATTGAGGGACGAGCATAAACAGAAATCGTCGGCTTTGGTGCATGCAATCGAAACAATCACCGATTCATTGCGTCGTTGAATCCAGTATTCATCCTTGTAATCCCATCCAAAAAGGGAATCATCAATGGCCAAGCCTGATGCGTCGCAGGGTCTGGCGCCAAAAATGATTCTTTTTCCGTTGGGGGGGGTAAAATCCTCTGTCTCAATAGCCCGCTTTTTAATGGTGTAACGCAGCATCGGTTCGGTCTGTGGAAAAAAAAGATCCTTGATAGAACGATCGGGCAAGACACTTTCAAAATCAAAGTCGGATGCCTGTTCAATTGCAGCATAACTCGATAGAGTGTCTGTTTTTACTGGGCCGAACACCGTTAATCCTGCTGCCCGCCATCGTGCGATACAATTGTCAAGTTTATCGCTGAAAAGGATTCTTGTCATACAAGTGAGTTACTTAGAGAATGAATGTCTCGGAATCGTCCTTGTTAAAGCTTGCCAGCACCGGTTCTTGGGTTTGGCTTGTACCGGCATAATGATCGAATGACTCAAACACCTCCTGCGCCATCCTGGCGTTGATAAAGCGGAGGGGGATATTGACGGGACAGGCACGGTCGCAGTTGCCACATCCGACACATCGTCCTGCAAGGTGAAATGCCCGAACAATATTCCATTCAAAATTTCCCAGTGTATGCGATGAAGTATTGATCCATTGTGGCTGATTGCTGTCAACAATACATCTTCGGCAATAACACATTGGGCACGCCTGACGACAGGCATAGCATTTGATACAGCGGGAAAACTCATCTTTCCAGAAAGCAAATCGCTCCTCAGTGTTCATCTGATCGATTCGATACAGAAGAGCATCGCTCGATTTTTCAGGAGGTTTTTCTTTGAGTGAGTCAATAAGCCCTGAAAAGTCTCCGGCTTGTTCACCCTGCAAGGCTTTGACTTCTCTGCCCGAAGTATCAAATCCGAAAATGATAATCTGCTCAGTATTGAGCTGGGATTCGGCTGCAAGAATGTTGATTGAGCGAATTCCTTCAGGTCTGAGAAAGATACCGACTCGTTTTTCATCACTCAGAAGTCCTTCGGTAACCAGATAGCCTGCGAGGTTTCCTATGCAGTTGCTGTCAAGTACAAGCTCATCAGCTTCTTCAAATGAACGAACAAAAAGTGGTCGGCGTCGGTCGGCAGTCGATCCCTGTTTATAGCCAATAACCATTTTAACCGAGTTATTCGCAAGGAGTTCTTTGACTCTGGTTCTGTATTTTTCCTGTGTAATCATTGCCCGATTTTTTAAAGTGTCGCCGGTGTTTCAGTTTCTTTGATCAATTCTTTGTATTGATCAAAAGGGCCAAGCTTGCGAATATCTTCAGTGACGCTGTTAATAAGATCGGCAAATTTACCTCCTTCGGCGGCACTGATCCATGAGAACTTTACCCTTTCTGGAGATATACCCAAAAAATCAAGGAGGCTCCGAAAAACCATCCATCTGCGTCGTGCATGGTAGTTGCCATGCGTAAAATGGCAATCACCAGGGTGGCATCCACTTACCAATACACCGTCAGCGCCTTTTTGAAGAGCTTTCAGGATAAACATCGGGCTGATTCTGCCAGTACAGGGAAGTCGTACAATGCGTACATTCGGGGCATACTTCAACCTGCTTGTTCCTGCAAGATCAGCTCCTGCGTATGTGCAGTATGTGCAGACAAAAGCAATGATTTTCGGTTCAAAAGGTTCACTCATCTGCTTATTTCGATAGCAAGGTTTTCTGTATGTTCACAATTCATAAGGTGCTGCTCTTCAGAGGCCCATCACTTCTGCAAAAATTTGTTTTTCGGTAAAGCCTGCCAGATCAATACTGTTCGAACGACAGAAGGTAACACATGTGCCACATCCCTGGCAAAGTCCTGGATTGACAGAAGCCACCCGTTTGACAAGCCGTCCTGAACGGTCAAAAATATCTTTTTTCTCAATTGCGTTGTAAGGACAGGCAAGAACGCAACCCCAGCATCCAGCGCAGGTTATTTCATTCGTTGCGGCAACAACCGGTTCCCGTTCCAGTTTCTCTTTGCTGAAAAGAGCAAGAACCTTGCTTGCCGAGGCCGAAGCCTGGGCGACAGAGTCCGGAATATCTTTGGGTGACTGGCATGCACCGGCAAGAAAGACTCCTGCTGTCGATGATTCTACAGGCCTGAGCTTCAGGTGCGCCTCGTTGTAGTAACCGTATTCATCATAAGCGATTCCGATGATTTTTGCAAATTCTTTTGCATTTGGCTGCGGAACCATGGCTGTAGCAAGCACAACCATATCAGCTTCGATGACAACAGGTTTTCCAAGAAGGGTATCAACCCCCCTTACCATCAGCTTGCCATTTTCTTCCCATACCTTGCTGACTCTGCCACGGAGATATGATGCATCATCTTCTTCAATGGCTCTTCTGGTAAATTCATCATATCCCTTGCCTGCCGCGCGAATATCCATATAAAAAATATGGGTCTTCCCGCCATGAACCTTATGGGAGTAGAGCATTGCATGTTTGGCCGTGTACATACAACATATTTTTGAACAGTAACGTACTCCTTTTGACGGATCGCGTGATCCGGCGCACTGGATAAACACAACAGTTTCAGGAACTTTGCCGTCGGAAGATCGCAGGATTTTGCCAGCCGTTGGTCCACTTGCTGAAGCAAGGCGCTCGAATTGCAGACCAGTGATCACGTCGGGATATTTCCCATACCCGTATTCTCCGTACCCTGCAGTATTCTGAACCTGAAATCCGGTAGCAACAATGATCGCGCCAACGTCAAGATCAATGAATTCATCCTTCATATCGAAATTGATTGCATTGATCTGACAAGACTTCATACATGTTTTGCACTTGCCGTTTTTGAAGTAAATGCAGCTTGTCTTGTCGATCACCGGAATATTTGGTACGGACTGGGCAAATGGGGTGTAAATGGCAGTCCGTTTACCGAGGCCGCAGTCAAACTCGTTCGAGATTTTTTTTACAGGACATTTCGTCATGCAGTCACCACAGCCAGTACAGGTATCAATGTCCACATATCTCGATTTCATACGAATCCGGACCTTGAAATTGCCAATGTAGCCGTCAACATGTTCAACTTCAGCATACGTGAGCAATCTTATTTTGGGATGTTGAGCAGCCTCAACCATTCTCGGAGTCATAATGCACTGTGAACAATCAAGCGTAGGAAATGTCTCCGACAATTGGGCCATGTGGCCGCCAAGAGAGGGTTCACGCTCAACAAGGACAACTTCCTGACCAGCATTGGCAATATCCAGCGCCGCCTGTATTCCGGCAATACCGCCACCGATAACGAGAGCCCTGCGCGTTACAGGTACCTCAATAGGCTGTAACTTGTTGTTGCGCTTTACCTTTTCAATCATCGAGCGTGTAATGTCCATGGCCTTTTCGGTAGCCATATCTTTATCGGTATGAACCCATGAACACTGTTCTCGAATGTTGGCTATTTCACAAAGATAAGGATTCAGACCAGCTTCGGCGCAGGCTTTGCGAAAAGTGGCTTCATGCATTCTCGGCGAACAGGCAGCAATAACAATGCCCGTAAGATTGTTGTCACGAATCGCTTTTTTAACGCTCTCCTGTCCAGGGTCTGAGCAAAAATATTTGTATTCAACAGAGACCTCAACACCAGGGTGTTCACCTATAGCTGCCGCCAGTTTGGTACAATCAACTTTTGATGCAATATTTTCACCGCAGTGACATATAAAGACGCCTATTTTCGCCATGGTTCAATCGTTTGGTATGAAACTGCAAGCCTGAATGGTATCCCAAATTCTGTAGAAACCACCCATGGTTATATTTTTCAAAAGTTTGTACTCTAAAGTTTCGATACAAGGTCAAGTGCAGGAACAAAATGCTCGCCTATTGCTACTTCAGCAGGGTCAGCGCCGCACGCAAGAGCCACAAGCTCCGAAATATAGTAGACAGGCATCGCTTTAGTGTCCCCAAACCGTTTTCTCATGCTTCCCTGGCGCATATCAAGATTAGCCTGACAAAGTGGGCATGCAACAACAAATGCATCAGCACCATTGCTGGCAGCATTTTTCGCAATTGAATGGGTGAGTTCTTCAACAAGAGGCTGCTGAGCAAGTGTCAGGCCCGCTCCGCAGCATTCAATCTTGAATGCCCAGTCGACCGGAGTCGCTCCAATAGCGGTCATGATTGCCTCCATCTTGAGGGGGTTTTCAGGATCGTCAAAACTCATCTCATC
The DNA here is from genome assembly GCA_903838095.1 of uncultured Chlorobiaceae bacterium. Lineage (GTDB taxonomy): Bacteria > Bacteroidota > Chlorobiia > Chlorobiales > Chlorobiaceae > Chlorobium. Next base: position 2,052 of record CAILXE010000514.1, on the reverse strand, counting down.
CATTGGGCGAACCAGAAGACAGCCATAATAACAGGCTACAGAAAGGCCGGTGAGAGGTTTTTTTACTCTTTTTTGAATTTCTGCCGGATCCATAGCTTCCAGAAGCTGGGTAACACCGATAAATTCCGCGTTACAGGTCGGCTTTATTCCGGTAATTGAATAAACCTCTTCACAAAGTTCAGGTGAATCCATCAGGGCTTTTCTGGTGGTTACCTGCCGATTCTGGCAGGCTGCACAGGGGGCCAGAACCAGGCTTAATCCCTGGGCATCGGCAAGAGCCTGATTTCGTGCAGGCAGAAGAACGGCCAGTTTGTGGTTGGTGGCATGAGCTGATGTCGCTCCGCAACAGTTCCAGTCCTCGATTTCCTGAAGTTTCAAGTCGAGGAGGGAACACATTTTTTTTACGGAGATATCATATTCACGAGCTGTTCCACTCAGAGAGCATCCCGGATAGTATCCAATGGTCATGCCAGGCTTTATTGAAAAAGGAGTTTTGGCAATAAACTGCTTTTTTATCGGACGGCGTTTTGGCGCTGAGTGATGAAACTCTTTTTCAGAAGCTTCAAAAATTTTTGCAATCTGATCCTTTCCTTTAATGCCCCCTTTTCCAGTGATGGCGTGTAAAGGTTTGACCTTTCCACTCATGATCATTTTGACGCCGGATTCAGCATCCTGCAAAAAAGATCTGGTTCGTAGCTTATAGCTGTTGACAAGTGAAAGTTCCTCCAGACGACCATGCTTGCGCACGTTTTTAAGGAACGAAACGTGAAAGGCGTTGACCAGTTTTTTAGCTCTATTTTCTGATACAAGGCCTTTTTCAAGTGCAAGAGCTCTTAGAGCATCCATGGTGCCAGCAATATCTATGTTCTGCGGACATCGCGCAGTACAGGTCATGCAGCCGACACAAAACCATAGCGCCTCACTTTTCAGCGCATCTTCAATATATCCTGCCTGTACAAGACGCATGATACGCGTCGGAGGGTTATCCATGAATGTTCCCGCAGGGCAACCAGCCGTACATTTACCACACTGATAGCAGCAGTTATAGTCATTGCCGGTTGAATCCTCAAGCCGATGCTTGAGAGCATCAGTTTCTTTAATCTCGATTATTGACACGTGGTATATGCTTTTACTTGAAGCGGGAAGCGAAAAGATTTCTACAAATATGTTAATTAAAAAATTGTTAATGTCAAATTGTTCAGTCAGGATTCCTTAGCATCTTCAGTATCGTTTTTTAACTGACAAGTGGTGATTTCAAATCCTGTATATTGCTATTCAAATTAATATTTTAAAATATTTTAATGTAATTTAAAGACATCATCAGTTCATTTGCCTGCTCTTAACTACTAACACTGATTTTCTTTCTATTGTTTCCACTGAATGGGTATTTATAGGCATATTGAGATTTTATCTGATTGATTTTTATTTCACTCATGCCCGAAGGCTTATGTTCAAAAAGTGGTTAAGGCCATTGATATGATGCTCTTTTTTCTTATGATACCACCTCTTCCTTTCTTTTATGCTCAATGATTTTTTTACCTGACTATGTTTGATGAATTAGAGTTTGACAAGATCAAGCGTCTGCCGAAGTATGTTTTTGCCGCAGTTAATGAACTGAAAATGGCTGAGAGGCGTGCGGGAGAGGATGTTATCGATTTTTCCATGGGAAATCCTGATGGACCTACACCCCAGCATATTGTCGATAAACTGATAGAAAGTATCAATAAACCAAGAACCCACGGTTATTCAGTCTCTAAAGGGATTTACAAACTGCGCGGTGCCGTTGGTACATGGTACAAGCGGAAGTACAACGTCGATCTTGATCTGGATCGTGAGGTGGTGGCTACCATGGGTTCGAAAGAAGGGTACGTACACCTCGTTCAGGCGATTACAAATCCCGGAGATCTTGCCATGGTGCCTGATCCCTGTTATCCTATTCATTCTCAGGCGTTCATTCTTGCCGGAGGTAATGTTCATCGTCTCAAACTGGAGATGAACGACGATTTTACCCTTGACGAAGAGGGTTTTTTCAGTAATATTGAAAAAGCATTG
>CAILXE010000513.1 GCA_903838095.1 uncultured Chlorobiaceae bacterium | reverse complement strand
GTGTTTCCAGAAATGTCCGCTGGTCAAGCTGAAGCTTGGGGTCTTCCCCATGCGCGTGGGGGTGTTTCAGAGAGATACAATACAGCACTACCTTCCCCTGAGTCTTCCCCATGCGCGTGGGGGTGTTTCTCAGGAGCTGCACGATCAACGGGACACGCTACAGTCTTCCCCATGCGCGTGGGGGTGTTTCCGGCTGGATGTGTGGAAAGGTAAAAATTAAGTCACACGCTACGCCGGCAGATAATCATCGGGATCGACATAAAAGACTCTTCTTGATGATTTCTCTTGGTGACACCAGAGATTATCTGCCTTAGACAAATGCATATCCTCAGAATAGTTACACCAGTCGTACTCCTTGAAGCCGCCAAGTCTCTCATTTGGATTGTAATGAGCAGGGACTTCCACGACGTAAAGCTTGTAATGCGTTGTTCCATAGCTTCGACTCAGGTACAATACCTCTCTGCCCCCTTTTACTCTTAGGACAGCTCCTTGCACCCTCTGGCAATTTAACTGAATGATTGGACCTGTTTGAGTGATGCTTCCCGATTCTTGATCTACTGCCCAACGACACACTCGGGTAGGTGAATTCCCGTAACTCTCATTTCCATCAATATTAAAGTTCCCGGATAACAGTTGGGGAGTTCCATCCTTCCAAGTCCTGGATAAATAGGAAAATTTTGGCACGTTACCCGCTCCATCACGAATGTCGTTACTTACGTCATACGATCGATCCTGAGGCATGATGTATCTGTAATCAAAAGCATCAAAACTGCTGACATTTGAAGCCGCATAAATTTTCTTCAGATTGAACTCGCGAATACCAAATGACGTGTCGGCTAAATAGAGTTTCATCCCGATAATCTCTATGCCACCAGCATGCTGACCTGCAAGCGGTTTGAGTTTGCCGTTATTATCGGGCATAACAAGCAGAACATGCCGGTAATGACGAGGGTCGACTGTATCAACGAAAGACAACCGCACTCCTTTTGAACCAGCATGAAAGTACCAACTCACAACCATGAATTTATAGTCGTAGTTATTTTGGGTTGTTTGGAGACCCGTAAGTCCCTGCGGTAACCATTCAGTTGTATCTTCATCCCCGGAATTCCACTTGAAACCGCTCTTGACATGTGCAACGCCTGTTACTGAAGTAACCCTTGTCGCACCACGGTTAAGATCCAGATTCCACCAACTTGTCGGGTCACCGAATGTGACCGAATATGTCGAGGGGGTGCCGGTGATTTTCTTTTTATTTTCCATTTTTTGGGTGTAATGAGTAAAACGTATTCCTATTATTGGGAGGTTGTTGAGACAAGCGCCATTTCCATAACGATTACCTTTTCTTTGGATAAGTCAATCTTGCTGACAAGCCTTGAACTCTTGACCGTACTTTCAGTAACAGCCTTTATCTTTTTCTGTTAATACTCATATCTTATTTTGGTTAAAGATATGAAATTTCCCCCTCTCTATACGAATAGAGCAAGCTCCGGTTTGGAATGGTGAAGGTTGACGAAGTCTGAGTCTATGACCGTTGAAACTGAACCACCTCACGCTTTTGATGTTTATATCACGGAGGATACGCTGATCCCGCGATCTTTCAGAGCTACTTGATCACTCTGTTGTAACGCGCAGAATACACTAAAAAAACATAATTTTTACGCGCTTGCTTTCAGCATCGGCAGCACATGGCGCTTTGGTTTGTGCAGAGACAAGTCGTGAGTTGCTTGCAGGTTAAGCCAAAACTCCGGTGACGTGTTGAACGCCCCGGCAAGAAGCCAGGCCGTATTTGGTGACACCCCTCTCTTACCACGGACAATCTCATTGATTCGTTGCACCGGGATGCCGATATGCGCCGAAAGCGTTTTCTGGGACAGACCCAGAGGCTCGATAAACTCCTTCAGTAATATAATTCCGGGATGTGTTGCCACTCTGTTTGATGGTATCATATTATTATTTTTTGCAGAAATTGGTTAGTGGTAATCAATAATCTGAACGTCGTATGCTCCGGAATCCTGCCATCTGAAGACAATTCGCCACTGATCATTGATTCGAATGCTGTGGAAACCCGTAAAATCACCTTTCAATGCTTCCAGACGATTGCCTGGAGGAGATTTCAAATCTTCCAGAGACGGGACGGCATTGAGAACATCCAGTTTGTACAGGGCAATATCTTTTATCTGAACAGGTATTTTTCTTGAGCGACTACTTGAAATACCGTGATAAAAATCTGATGTAGCCCGATTTCCAAAAGTAACGATCATGAGCAAAAGTTAATTGATTCCCGGTATCCATGCAAGCGGATATCAGGAAGAACCTGAGATAGCAGAAAGAATCCTGAAGTATGTTGGTGAAAAGCTATCGCAATGACCATCCACAAAAAAGCAGGTTTTCCGAATTCAACAGACTCAGCAAACCAAAATATGCGTATAAACCTCGAACTAACTCACCGCAAGGCATCGATAACGCTGCCGGGGAACAATTCACACCGTCTCTCCTCCCTCATCTACAACATCTTTGAAAAAAGCGGTTAACGTCCAGAGTCTTGCCTGTTTTCAGGTTTATACCGGAAATTACCAAGTTGAGCGGAAGAAGCATGGATAAGAAATAATGACGATTTCCCGGCGGTCAAAAAGGACGCACTTTGACCGCAACATCAATTGGCATTTCATATCTTCATAGTCAAGAGTGTTGACACCATGACAGGAAACAATGGCTGGATATTTCCATTTGTTTCCTTGCCCATAAAAATTATGTTTTCATGGTGACCTCACTGTCGAGGGAGAAATTCATCATCTTCACCATTCATGAAACTTTCCAGAATACATTCCGATCCCGTGCTCGACTTTTACGCGGCTGATCTGGCAACCTCGCTTGAGCTGCCGCTGTTTGCGACGGGTGTTTCAGCAGGGTTTCCCTCTCCGGCGGAAGATTATGTGGAGATTGCGCTTGATCTGAACAAGGAGCTGATCAAACATCCGGCGGCTACGTTTTACGCACGGGTGAAGGGTAGTTCGATGATTGATGCAGGGATTGAGGATGGTGATTTGCTGGTGATTGACAAAGCGCTTGAGCCGAAGGACGGGGATATTGCGGTCTGTTTTATTGATGGCGAATTTACGGTGAAGCGTCTTTCGGTGCGTGATGATGGTTTCTCTCTTGTGCCTGCCAATACAGAATTCAAGCCGATAAAAATCACGGAGAAGAATGATTTTCTGGTGTGGGGGATTGTCGCTTATGTGATCCACAAACCACGATAAACCGGTCGGAGGCTCTCACAATGTTTGCTCTGGTTGACTGCAACAACTTCTACGCCTCCTGTGAACGGGTCTTCAATCCGGCGTTACGAAACCGTCCGGTGGTGGTGCTCTCCAATAACGATGGTTGCATCATTGCCCGCTCTGAGGAGGCCAAAGCGCTTGGCATCAAGATGGGCGCGCCGGTGTTCAAATGCCGGGATATGCTGCTGCGGCAAAAAGTTGCTGTTTTCTCGTCGAACTATTCTCTTTATGGCGATATGTCATCGCGAGTGATGACGACGCTGGCTGGTTTGGCTCCCGACATTGAACTCTATTCCATTGATGAAGCATTTCTCGACATGAGCGGTTTCGGGCGATATGACCTGACTGAGTATGCTCGCCTTATCCGGCGAACCGTCCGTCAGCATACCGGGATTCCAGTCTGTGTCGGGATTGCTCCGACAAAAATACTTGCCAAGATTGCGAATCGCCTTGCCAAAAAGAGTCCCGATTACCAGGGAGTTTGCCTGCTGAACAGTGATGAAGCCATACGCGTGGCGCTTTCCATGACAAAGGTTGAGGATGTGTGGGGAATCGGACGGCAGTTGAGCAAGCTGCTGTATGCACGCAACATCAATACCGCCGCTGATCTGGCAGCCGCGCCAGCGACCTGGGTGCGCAGGCATCTCCATATCACCGGTGCCAGGGTGCAGGCAGAACTGAACGGTAACTCCTGCTTGCCGATTGAGCTGGTACGGCCTGCAAAACAGAGCATCTGTACATCGCGTTCTTTTGGGCAGAGTGTGACAACGTGGGACGATCTGCATCGGGCGGTGGCAACCTTTGCAGGCAAGTGCGCGGTGAAGCTGCGCAAGGAGCAGTCGGTTGCCTCGATGCTGACGCTCTTTATTGGCACCAGCCCGTTTGACGATCAGCAGGCGCGATACTGGGGAACGAAAACCATTGCTTTACCGTATCCGACTCAGGACTCAATGACGTTGATTCGTGCAGCTCAATCGTTACTGGATCTGCTCTTTCGGGAAGGCTGCGCTTACAAGAAAGCCGGGGTTATTGTGAGTGAACTCTCGCCGGTCGGGTTGGCTGGCAGGACTCTTTCGCTCTTTGCTGATGATGAGCCCGCTGATAGTGAGCAGAGTAAAAAGCTGATGAAGGTTATGGACGGAATTAATGAACGGTATGGTCGTGGAGCAGTGCGCCTTGCTTCTGAAAATTCCGTGGGCTGGAAACCCAATCAGGAGTGCCTGTCGCCATGTTGCACGACACGGTGGAGTGATATTATGGAGGTGAAGGGGTAGAGCGGTGGCGCGGAGCGGGCTGTTGTTTTTACAGAAATATTTCACACGCGATGTAAATTTTTTATTATTAACGTGTAAATTGATGTCGTATCTGTTGGTTTTCAGAATTGAGTGTTATATGAAAGTCAGTGGTGTCTAAGTCACAGAGGGGTAGTTATGCTGTTCTCATTTCTGATTTAGACGGATCAGTATATACCAAGGTTTGAGACGGCGATACTTATTTATATCTCGTTTTAAATAAATGATATACGAGGATTAGAAAAATATATTGCAAAAGTTGTTATGCAGAAAGGAGCTGTCTGCTTTTTCTGTATTAGGCCGATCAGTCTAAACCATGTTAGAAATTCGAAGGAACATTGAATATTTACATAGATGAATCAGGCTCTTTCGTGAACGCTTCCAATGCCGGTTCATGGAACGCTGTCGCTGCCCTTGCTGTGGGCGAAAAATCAGAGGGGGAGATAGAACACCACCTTGACCATCTGAAAATATCAAATGGATTCGACCCCAGTAGCGAGACAAAACTTAAAGATTTGACGGAAAGTTCATACCTTCAATTCATTGATAATTTGGCTGGTTTGAATATCGTTGTTTTCTCTACTGCCACAGAATCAGGGCTGAACACTATTGATAGAGTAATTGCGCACCAACAAGGGCAAGTCGCAGAAATTCTAAGGCATATTGACAAAATGAAATACGAGGGAGGAAGACAAGGTGTGCAGCTTGTATCCTCACAATTGGCGAAATTATCTCCGCAGCTTTATGTGCAGCTACTTTGTCAAGTTCATCTCATGTTCGATATTGTAAGTCGAGTGATAAATTATTATGCACAGCGCGAGCCTGAAGCACTTGCTGAATTCAGATGGCGGATAGATCAAAAGGATATATCCAGAACCGATTTTGAAGATGCGTTCGAACAATTAAGTCCAGCGCTTCTTCAAACAATGTCCATTTCAGAACCATTGATGATGGTTAAGGGCTTCGACTACAGTAGTCTCAGTCAGTATGAATTCGAGGATAGGAAGGTGCCGGAATATTTAAATGAAGTATATGGGATTGGGGCACAATCTGGAATAAACATTCAAAAGATCATTCGTGGTGATATCCAGTTCTTGGATTCCAAAGATTCTAAGGGTATTCAAGCTGTTGATTTAATAGTGTCTGGTATTCGTAGGTGCCTAAGAAGGCAGTTTTCAGATAACGAAAAGATTGCCTCTATGCTTGGGCAACTAATGTTGCAAGAGCAGAATAATGCGCCGCCTTTATCCCTCATATCTTTCGCTGATGATGATAAACCTCTGTCTTTAGAAGTCGCAAGGTTGGTCAGGATCATGATTAAAAATAATAAAAGCATGATTCTGAGAGCGTAATGTAGGCGTGAAAAAATATTTCTAACTATGCTACTGTAGGAGACCGAAAAAACTGCGCGGCTTCTGAACAGCCACGTTAGAGCAACCAAATTCACTTCCAATTTGACTAAAATTTTTGTTATATATAGCAAAATCTTTTTATAGCAAAACCTATTCTGTTTTTGCAAAATCAATTATAATTACACCATGTAATGGATAATAATAAAATTGATACAGAACCTCAACACTATATTGAAGTAGCGCCAATATTTTCAATTACAAAATTTGATATTATCCAAGCTGAACAAACTATTTGTTGTGAAATTGGCATATTTCCTAATTCTCTTGGATTATTATTTGGATGTATCGCTCCTGACTATTTTCTTGAGTGCCGTGCACATAATGGCTATTTTGAATTAGTAAGAAATGGTATTGGAGCTAGAGTACCTATACCTGAAAATATTGATGGGGAATTTCGAGTCGTTCTTACTGTTATGTGGGGGCCAAAAACTCTATATATTCGAATTAACTCAATTTTGGGACTTTTTGAAGATAAATGCGAAACGCCAATAACTTTTCCTCCTTCATCGCTCAGAGAATGGGCCCGACAACAATTAATTCTAAATCCTTGTGGATATAATTCATGTCAAGGAGTATATTTAACTGTTTATGAGTACTTGCAAGATTTAAGAGACAAAATTATATCTACAAATGCAATTAATGGTTTTTGGGATAAAAACTATAATGGGTCAAAGCTTTTATCAAGCAAACCTAAAAGAGAAGTTGATATTCATCCGCAAATACGTCTATTGCTTGATAATCTTGATATAATAAAAGGGATACAGGTAATTCCTGAATATAAGTCGGGTGCCGGATCAATAGATTTCTTGCTTACCGCAAGAAACATTAATAACAAATCATTTTTTCATATTTGTCTTGAAGTCAAACATGCTCATTCATCTGATTTATTAAATGGTATAAAGATACAGCTTCCAAAATATATGGACACCATAAATACAGATTTTGGGATATATTGTGTTCTATATTTTGGGTCAGAATATAAATATGATAAAAATCTCTTCAAAACAATAGATACAGACAATTGTGATTATAAAGATGATGATTTGGAGTATTTGCTTATGCTTTCAAATGATACATTTAAAAATATTAGACCAATTGTTTTAAATGTATCTAAAAAAACACCTCCAAGCAAATTAGGGTGAAAGAGTGGATTCTTATGTAAGATGATTTGAATTTGTTAAACTTAAGTTAGAATATAACTACAGCTAACAGAAGCCACCTCTAATAAAGGCTTTTTTGTATTTCAGGTACAGCTAGGTGTTTTTGCAGCTATTATTTTAAAGGAAGACGCCTTAACCTGTTACAGGAAGAATAGATATTTCTTGATATAGAATGTTTTTTAATGTTGGTATATAAGAATAGAAGAGAATATGGAATTGGTTATAATAGATATTTATTCGGCTTTGCGATTTATTGGCTATAAGGGATAAGATAGATAATCTTCTTATTAACAAATATTGTATTCACTGAGTTGCAGGACAACACCTACAACTCAGTATTATATCTCTTTTTTCGGATTTTTGACTTAACTGTAAGCGAATATGCAGATACAGATGCTATAAAAATAACCCAAAAATTGTTACTGATATTATATCCCATATCCCAACCAATTAAAGTTTTTATTTGTTTATTAATAAGTTCTTCATAAGAATTGATTCTGTAGTAAAAAAGATCAGACAGAAAACAGATGGGCATGTAAAATAACAGAAATGCCAAAATCCTTGAAAAAATTTACCAGCAAAATATTTAACTGTTTCGGAAAGGATTACGGAACGACTTTTCTCTGAATGCTTATAGTTTGTTAGATTTTCTGTATTATTATTAACAATGTCTAACTGAACTTTAATTGTTGATTGGTGAATTTTTCTTTACGAAGAGCTTTTTCAATCAAGGAATATGAGAAAAATGTTTCTAACAATGAGTTGCAGACGATGTTGCTCTGCTGCGCTCTGCCACGCGGCTGAATCCAGTCGTTAGATTTCATTCTTAGTCAAGGAAGCGAATAGCCCATGTTCAATCTCTTAATTGCATCAAATCTGGACACCTGGTCAGGCAATTCGTATGAGTTCGAAAAAGGGCGAGTAGCCGTTGAGTACACGGCCGATGAGATTAGCGAGCGATACAAGTCTCTTGATGTGAATGCCGTTGAAGAATTAAAAGGTTTTTCAACCTTGTTCGTCACCGAGCACGAACAGACAGAATCCAGGATCGGCCGAATAAAAAATATCAAAGTACGTTTTTCGACCGTATTCATCGAGTTCGAGTTTGACCCAATATTTCCACCTTTGCCGAAAGGCTCCATTGAGAGTATCCGCAGCCAAATCGATCTTGGGAAGATCGAACTCGGTCGAACTCATTGGGCAATCAAAGACGAGCCAATTTTCGACATCCTGTTAAAAAAGGGGCTCATTACTTCGCAGCAACTGGAGGCGTCTCAACAGCTAATTGCTCCCACCCATCCGGACCCCTTACCAATCCAAACAAGGCATGGCGAGGTCAACACCAAGCAGGTGTTCATCGTTCATGGACATGACGACATTTCAAAGCTTGAAATGGCTGCGTTTGTTAAAAGTCTCGGGCTGGAGCCGATCATTCTTCATCTCCAAGCCAGTTCTGGGCGAACAATCATTGAGAAAATCGACCACTATTCCAACGTCGGATTTGGAGTGGTTTTGTATACGCCTTGTGATATCGGAGCCAAGGATGGTACACTATCCTTCACTTACAGGGCAAGACAGAACGTTGTATTTGAACACGGCTATTTAATCGGTAAACTGGGGCGGCCGAGAGTTGCGGCGATCGTCAAGGGTCAAGTTGAAACCCCAAACGATATTAGCGGGGTTGTCTACATAGCTTTTGATGACCAAGGGATCTGGAGAGATAGCTTGAAGAATGAAATGCGAGCTGCCGGATATCACGTATGAAATCTAACCCTACAGTCGAGTGTACCTGCGCAAAAAGCCGCGCAGGCCACTCACTTCCACGTCATGTATATCAAAAACTCAGCAAAAGAAAGCAAAAAGTGTAATGCCTACGATTTCAATGTTTTACGGGATTCTTATCCGGATGTTTTTTCGGGATACCGAGAAACATAATATGCCGCACATCCATGCAGATTATCAGGGAAAAGTGATTGGGAGTTAGCGGTTAATGGAAAGAAACCATTTCCAATAAAGGGACTTGACCAATGAGAATTGCAGAACTTCATCCACAACCCGATTGGGTGTTGTCAATTGTTGCGGAAGATGGTCGTGTTGGCCGTTTTGATGTGACTCCTTATTTGAAATATGAAGCGTTTGAAAAGCTTCGGGACCATGATGAATTCATAAAGGTTATCAACGGCGGATACTTTGTCGAATGGGCGTGTGGTGCTGATTTGTCAGCAGACACCATTGAGGCACGATGGAAGGTGGTTGGTACAGCAGAGCAGCGGAACGCAGTCTGACCTTCTGTTATTCCAGCGGACTCGCTTCGTTCACCTCTGAATTCAGACTTTAGAACCACCCAGCCCTGCCGCAACATCATGCAAGGAGAAACAAAATGCAGACAATGAAAGGCCGGTACAACACGGCCAACATCATGATTGATACTATCGAAGAAACTGCGAAAGAACAGATTCAGGGGTTTCTCAATCATCCTGCATTCGCTGATACTTATATTGCCATTATGCCTGATTGCCATGCAGGCAAGGGAGCGGTTGTCGGGTTCACCATGAAGGCTAACCAGTATGTCATTCCCAACATCATCGGGGTAGATATCGGGTGCGGGATGCTGATGGCGAAGTTCCCGCTTCATGAGGTTGACCTCCCATCTCTTGATGAGGCCATAAAGAGAGTCATCCCGTCAGGCTTTGCCATCAATCAGACAATTTCAGCGTCGAAACCAATGATTTCCGAGGTGACAAACGTCTGCGGTATGATTGGAATTGACGCAGAAAAGGCGCTCAGGGCCATAGGATCACTTGGCGGTGGGAACCATTTTATTGAGGCAGGTTTTGACCGGCATCACAATCTGACAATCACTGTTCATTCTGGCAGTCGGAACTTCGGAAAGTGTGTTGCTACCTTCTATCAAAAGAGGGCAAAGGAGGGACTTGAACGCTATTTTATCCGTGATCAGTACAAAGAGCTTGAATTTATGCCGACGGATACTGACGATGGAATGAATTACTTGCATGGCATGGCAGTTGCGCAACGGTTTGCTTCTGAAAACCGCAAGGAAATGATGCGCCGTCTTTCCATGTATCTGCAAGCTGCACCAATCGAATTGATTGAATCCGTTCATAATTTTATTGGCGATGATCACGTGATCCGCAAAGGGGCAACCTCGGCCAGGTCTGGCGAAAAGGTGATCATTCCATTCAACATGGCAGACGGTATTGCCTTGTGCGTCGGCAAGGGTTCGCAGAAGTATAACAATTCAGCCCCGCATGGCGCGGGCCGTATTCTGAGCCGGACACAGGCAAAAAAGACGTTGAGCCTTGACGGGTTCACGAAACAAATGAAGGCAGCGGGTGTTTACACAACCACCGCCTGTGCTGAAACTCTGGATGAAGCCCCGGGCGCATACAAGCCGATGGATCTGATTCTTGAAAATATCAGGGAAACCGTTGATGTGATTGAGTTTATCAAGCCAGTTTACAATTTCAAGGCGGGTGGAGATTAAGGCACTCTTTCACGACTCTTTAGCAGTTCCTCTCAAGAGTTGTTATATTCCGGGCAAAACTTTTGGTGTCTTTATCGGAAGTCTCATGATGCGATGTCAGGATTATTGTAACATTCGTATGGTGCGTGAGCTATAAATTATGATGGCCATGTACTCTCTCTTCCAGTTTATTGAACCTGCACCTTATAATACTGAGCCCGGATCCTTACTGCGTTGACCTTTATCTTGAGAAATAAGTCATTTCTGACTGTCATCTGCCTCATTATGATGGTAATGTCTCTTTTTTTTCAAGAGGCGCAGTCGGCGGATGTAAGACAGGAGAAGAACGCTTTGTCAGGAATGGGGGCTCTTAAGAGCACCATACTCTTTGCCGCAAAGGATTCTGTGGTCTACAATTTGTATCGCAGAAGCATGGAACTCTGGGGGAAAGCCAGAATAAAGCAGGATGAAACAAGCGTTAAGGCGCCCAAAATCGTTATTGATTTCGACAGATCCCTGCTTCATGCTTTCGGCAGTACCGACTCCTCGAAAGCTTTGGCCGATTCTGCTGTTTTTACTGACAGGCAGGGAAGTTTTCATGCTGAAACAATGACGTACAATTTTAAATCCCGAAGGGGAGAGACCTCCAGGGTTTCCTCATCTTCCAACGGGATTAATTTTACCGGAGCGCATGTTTCAAGGCTTGAAAACGGTGATATGATTGTCAAGGACGGGATCTTCACGACCTGTAATGAGGCTGATCCACATTACTGGTTTTCCTCCTCTTCCATCGTTATCAAGGCAGACAGTGGTGTCACGGCAAAGCCGCTGGTCATGTATATAAGGCCGGAACTGTTTTCGATGCGTCTCCCGGCCATTCCTGTTCTTGCGCTCCCCTGGATAAAATTTCCGACCAAGTCGAGCCGGACGTCTGGTTTACTTACCCCTCACCTCAGTAGTCAGGACCAAAGTCTCTATTTGTCGAACATTGGTTATTTCTGGGCAATTGATGATTACTCGGATCTCAGAACGGAAGGGGATATTTCGTTAAACGGAAATTGGCGACTTGGTGAACGGTTTCGCTATAAAAAGCGTGATATATTTGCTGGCGAAATTTCAAGTGAGTACAGGCGCTATTTTGATAATTCGGATCATCAGCAGTATACCGACTGGAATACGAAGATTCTGCATAACGAGGCCTTTGATCCGACGTCGCGCCTTGATGCCAATCTTCAGTTGCAGGGAGGAAAGCGCTACTATTATCAGAATACGGTGAATGTTGAGACTATTCTTGCCGAGCAGGCCAACTCTTATGCATCCTATGCAAAAACGTTCAATAATGAGAGCGGCATTGCCAATATTAACTATAATCATTCCGATGATCTTCGCAGTCCGAATGACCGGCAGACTCTCAGCGCCTCATTTTACCAGAACCGTCTCTATCCGTTTCGTTCCTCTTCTTCTCTGGATCGCAAGGACTGGAAATCAGCTCTTTCAGTAACCACTGCCGCGTCTGTTGCCGGAGAGTATGTCTCACAGGGAGATCTCTCTGCCTCTGGTTATTCTTTCTATGCCAATGGTGAGCTTGGCTATTATCGTGAGTTTGCTGATGGTTACAAAGCTCTTTTCACTCAGGCCATAAGCGTGCAGGGAATGCAGCCTGTTTCAGGCGGGGTGTATGATAATAACTATAGCGGCATGAGAGTGTTGTTTCCATTGCGCCTGCAATCAACACTGTTTCATTATTTGAATATTAATCCCGCATTGACCTACATGCACTCCTTGAGAACGGATGGACAAGACGATGGTTTTTCTACCGCTGTTCTTTCTGTGGATGCAAGGACAAGGCTGTATGGCGACCTGAACACAGGATTTCTTGGCCATGTTTTTGGTATGAAGGCGGTGCGCCATACCTTTATTCCTGTTATAGCCTATGCCTGGAACCCGGCCTATTCCGGTACTGGATCTGATGCCTCTTGGAGTAAATTCTATAACTGGGACGAGCCTTTTCTTGTCAACAATTTTGATGAGACGAGATATAGTGGCGTTCCGGAGGGGCAGAGTACCGTCGGCATTACTCTGAAAAATCTTTTTCATGGAAAATTCAGCGCGCCTTCCGCGCATGGAGAAGAGGGAGTTTCTGTGGGCGAGCATACGCGACAACTGCTTTCATTGACTGCATCTACGGCGTACAATTTTGCCGCAGCCTCGTTCCCTCTTTCCCCGCTTACCGTTATGGGCTCAAGTAATGTTCTGACGCCAAATTTGCTTTTCAGTTCAGGGGCGATGTATGATTTTTACAGTTACGATCCCGTGTCAGGCGAGAGAATTGATCTTCTCAACAAAGATGTTGGCGACGGTTTGCTGCGCTTTGCCAAAGGGTTTGTCAATATGAGTATGATCCTTCATGGGGGCAGGGCGTCCGGAATTCCTGCATCAACCTCTGCGGCATCCTTTTCGCCAAATAACAGCCAGTCGCTGTTTCGTGATCATTTCAGAACAAGGGATTTTAATGCGACGGATTATGGTTTGCCATGGCAGTTATCGTTCTCCCTCTTCCTTCAGTCAGACAGGCGAAATCCTCTGAAAACTGCTGATGAAAAACTGGTTAATGTTTCAGGAAGGATTGCATTGTCAAAAACCTGGCAGACTGGAATTAATTCAGGATATGACCTTCAAAACAAGAAGCTTGTTTATCCCATGGTGCAGGTTTATCGAGATCTTGATTGCTGGCAGATGGGCTTTCAGTGGGTACCTTCTGGTGCGTTCAAAAGTTACTCTTTCCAGATTGGTCTGAAAGCCTTGTAGGATCGGGGTGGAGTCCGGTCATTGATGAATGATGTTCAGGCTGGCTTGTCAATCACGTCAAGAATAAATTTCAGACGTTTGTTAAACTCTTCATGGGCATCGTGGTGGCTGCAATGTGATGCTTTTGGAAGAATATATGCTCCTGCCTGCGGGAGAAGTTCCTGAAATTCAGGGATGATTTTGTGTGGCGGGAGCGCGGTATCTTCCGCCCCCCAGACAAGAAAGGCCGGGCCTTTGTAATGACATGGTTTTGCCAGGTTATCGAGTCTGAAGTCAAGAGGCCTTTTGGACGGCGAGAGATAAGAGAACTGCGCACCTCTGTCCTGAAGCGGCATGGTGAACTGGTTGATCAGTTTTTCGTCAACCTTGCTCTGGTTATAATAGGTTGGAGTAAGGCTCTGGCCAACACCGACCGGATTTGCAAAAGCGGCAAAGAGTACCTCTCCGATGAGTGGTGAGGCAACCAGCCCAAAAAACACACTGGTCATTCCATCCATTGTGTCGCCAAAAAGCCCGGAAGGGTTGGCAAGAATGAGCGCTTTTATTTTTTCAGGCTGATGGTGGGCGAAGTAGATGGCGCTTGCTGCACCCATCGAATGGCCTACAATAATGACTGAATCAAGTTTTTTCAGGAGGAGAAACGTCTCAATTTGTGCTGCAAACAACTCGAGGCAGTAACGCACATTTGGCTTCTGTGATTTGCCGAACCCGATCAAATCCATGGCATAGATTTTATGTTTACGGGCAAACTCCGGAATATTCAGATTCCAGTGTTCAATCATACCGCCATATCCATGAAGAAAAAGCAGTGGCGTTTTTTCAGGGTGCTCCTCTCCATACTCTTGATATCTGATTTTTGCTTCGATTTCAGGGGATAACTGCCACAGGAAATATTGATCTTTCAGTGCGTTGGCCATGATTGTAAATCGTTGAAATTATCAGCAAGTGCAATATGTTCTTTCAGCTAATATACTTGCTGTTAAACCAATATAAAAGTTATTGGTTAATATGAATAATAGGGTTAAATTTATCCAGTTTTAAGAGAATACATTCAGGACGTTGCTATGCTTCAGGTTTCAAGAAAATTTGAATATGGGCTTCACGCTGTGACGTACCTTGCGACAAAAGGGCGTGGCCGTGTGGTTACCGTGAAGGAGATGGCTGAGGATATTGGATTTTCACAGGAATTTCTCTCCAAAGCGGTGCAGAGTCTCAAAAGGGCAGGCATTGCCAGCTCGGTACAGGGAGTGAAAGGCGGCTATACGCTTTCCAGGGCGACTCATGAAATAACCATTGCTGATATTGCTGTCGCCATAGAGGGCAAGCCGCATTTGGTGCGTTGTACTCCGAATGCAGGCAATTGTGAAGTTTTTTCATCGTGTCAGCATCGGGGGTATATGGGCACGTTGCAGCATACCATTCAAACTCTTCTTGAATCGACCACTATTCATACTCTCCTGCAGCAACTGGGCAAGTAGATAATTTCCGCATTATTAAAAAAAATAAATTGAACGATATGACCATTCAGGGACTCAGGAATTCAGTGATAACTGAAACGAGTCTTCCGGATATTGTCCTTAAAGGCATCAATACCCATAATCTCAAAAATATCTCAGTTTGTATTCCGCGAAACAAGTTTGTGGTGTTGACTGGTGTCAGCGGATCGGGTAAATCAAGTCTCGCTTTTGATACGCTCTATGCTGAAGGTCATCGTCGCTATGTTGAATCGCTTTCTGCTTATGTCCGGCAGTTTCTTGAACGCATTCCACGCCCTGATATCGAAAGTGTCGAAGGAATTGCCCCGGCGATTGCCATTGAACAGAAACCCATTCCGAAAAATCCACGCTCTACGGTTGGTACGGTTTCGGAGATTTATGACTATCTCCGCCTGCTCTATGCCCGCATTGGTAAAATATATTCTCGTGACACCAATGAGCTTGTCTTAAAGCATACACCGGATGATGTGAGTCTGCAAGCCGGGTTTCTTGAAGATGGCACAAAATTTTATGCAGGTTTTTTCTTTCCGGCTCATCAGGACGCAGGGCATCATGACTGTTCAGTGCAGGACGAGATTTCAAATCTCCTGAAAAAAGGTTTTTTCAGAGTGGTGGCAGGGGATGAGATTCTTGATCTCAATCAGGAAATGGCGTGCAGGCGGGTGCTTGATATGCCGGTATCCGAACGCTCGGCATTGCTTGTGCTGGTTGACCGATTTGTGGCACGTCATGATGAAAAGGTGTTCAGCCGCATTGCACAGGCTGCGGAGAGCTGTTTCAATGAATCAGGCGGCTATGCTGTGCTGAAAGTTGTTGGAGGGAAGAGCTACCTTTTCAGTGACCGGCTTGAGTTGAATGGCATTGAATATCAGGAGCCATCTCCACAGCTTTTTGCTTTCAACTCACCGATTGGTGCCTGCACAACCTGTCAGGGATTCGGACGTATCGCCGGTATTGATGAGGACGCTGTTGTGCCGAACAAGTCACTCTCGCTTGAAGAGGGAGCAATAACATGCTGGAACTCTGAAAAATATCGCTGGAATCTGTTAGAGCTTCTTGAATATGCTGACGATATGGGTGTTCCAATAAACGTTCCTTATGAAAAGCTCTCCTATGCGCAGAAGGAGCTTGTCTGGAAGGGACTGCCTGATGGGCGCTATAAGGGAATTCGGGCTTTTTTTGCCGAGATAGAGAAGGATGCCGGTTACAAGATGCACTACCGGGTCTTTTTGAGTCGTTATCGCGGATATGCTCTTTGTCCCGATTGTGAGGGGAGTCGTCTCAATCCGGATGCGCGGCTTGTGAGGGTTTCAGGTCGGCATATCGGTGAGGTTTCACGCATGAATATTGATGAGGCTTCTGAGTTTTTCCGCAATCTTGATATTTCACCCTTCGACCGGAAGGTAGCTGAAGTTATTTTGCAGGAAATTATCAAGCGTCTCGGTTATCTGCTTGATGTCGGGTTGAATTATCTTTCTCTTGATCGTCTGACTCACACGCTGAGTGGCGGGGAGTTTCAGCGCATCAATCTTTCCACCTCTCTTGGCTCTCCGCTTGTCGGCGCAATCTATATTCTTGATGAGCCAAGCATCGGTCTCCACCAATGCGATTCAGCGCGGCTCATTACGCTGCTCAGGAAGCTGCGTGACCTTGGCAATACGGTCGTGGTTGTCGAGCATGATCGCGAAATTATTGAAGCTGCTGATGAAGTGATTGATCTTGGCCCTTATGCCGGACGCCTTGGGGGTGATGTGGTTTTTCATGGTTCGGTTGCAGAGATGAGGGAGTCGGGTACGTCGCTTACCGCTCAATATCTCAAGGATGAGAAGTGCATCGCGGTGCCGCAGCTTCGCCGCAGAGTTGATTTCTCCTCCTGTATTGAAATTACCGGCGCCTTGCAGAATAACCTGAAGAATATCAATGTACGCTTTCCTCTTGGCGTCATGACCTGCGTGACAGGAGTCAGTGGCTCAGGGAAGTCAACCCTTGTGAACGATATTCTCAACAAGGGAATCATGAAGGAAAAAGTTGGGCTGAAGGAGAACGTTGGAGCACACCGTTCCATTTCAGGCGCATGGCTTGTTGATCGCGTTGAGCATGTTGACCAGTCGCCGATTGGTAAATCAAGTCGCAGCAATCCGGTCACCTACCTGAAAATATTTGATGACATTCGCAATCTTTTTGCCTTGACGAAAGATGCCCAGCAACGGAGATTGAAGGCGGGTTATTTTTCGTTCAACATTCCAGGTGGTCGTTGTGAAACCTGTGCCGGCGAAGGTGCTGTGCATATTGAGATGCAGTTCCTTGCCGACATTGAAGCGGTGTGTGAGGATTGTGATGGTCTTCGCTACAAACCGGAAGCTCTTGCCGTGAAGTATGAGGGCAAGTCTATTGCCGAGGTGCTTGATATGACGGTGGAGGAGGCTATCAGCTTTTTCAGTCGAGAGAAGAGCGTTGTTAAAAAACTGAAGGTGCTCGATGAGGTGGGGCTTGGCTATATCAGGCTTGGCCAGTCGTCAAGTACACTGTCAGGCGGAGAGGCGCAGCGCCTCAAGCTGGCCAGTTTTATTGCCCATGCCGATACCGCGCACACGCTTTTTATTTTTGATGAGCCG
>CAILXE010000512.1 GCA_903838095.1 uncultured Chlorobiaceae bacterium | reverse complement strand
GATCTACCTGCCGCGAAATGGGGATCAGTACAGTAGCTGTTTATTCTACAGTTGACGCTGAATCCATCCATGTTAAATACGCTGACGAAGCTGTCTGCATAGGACCTGCTTTATCAAGAGAGAGCTACCTCAACATCCCGCGCATCATTGCTGCCGCCGAGGTAACCGGAGCCGATGCCATTCATCCCGGATATGGATTTCTTGCTGAAAACGCTGATTTTGCTGAGGTATGCGACTCTGCAAACATCAAGTTTATTGGCCCTACGGCAAGAATGATCAACCAGATGGGTGACAAAAACACCGCAAAGGCAACCATGATTACGGCCGGCGTGCCGGTCGTCCCGGGAAGCCCCGGCCTGGTTACTGATCTGAAGCAGGCTATTGAGACCGCCAAAAAAACAGGTTATCCGGTTATTATCAAGCCGACCGCCGGTGGTGGTGGAAAGGGCATGAGGGTTGTCACAGAGGAAAGTCAGCTTGAAAAAGCCCTGAATACTGCTCGCAGTGAAGCTGAGCAGGCTTTTGGCAACAGTGGAGTCTATATTGAAAAGTATCTCGAAAACCCTCGTCACGTTGAGATCCAGATTCTTTCTGATCAACACGGCAACACCATACATCTCGGAGAGCGCGACTGTACCGTCCAGAGACGTCACCAGAAGCTGATTGAAGAGACACCCTCCCCTGTTGTTGATGATGTTTTGAGGAAAAAGATGGGTGATGCCGCTGTCGCTGCTGCTCGGGCAATTAACTACGAAGGCGCCGGTACTATTGAGTTCCTGCTTGATATTCACCGCGATTTCTACTTCATGGAGATGAATACCCGTATTCAGGTTGAGCATCCAGTGACTGAAGAGCGTTACAATGTTGATATTGTCAAAGAGCAGATACTCATTGCAAGTGGTGAATCAATAGGAAACAGAACGTTCACACCACAAGGACATTCCATTGAGTGCCGTATCAATGCTGAGGACCCGGAACACATGTTCCGTCCTTCACCCGGACAGCTTCAGGTGTTCCACACGCCTGGCGGCCACGGTGTCAGAGTCGACTCTCATGCCTATGCGAGCTACGTGGTACCATCCAACTACGATTCCATGATTGCAAAGCTTATCGTCACCGCTCACACCAGAGACGAGGCAATAGCAAGAATGTCACGTGCGCTTGATGAGTTTATTGTTGTCGGAGTAAAAACGACTATTCCTTTCCATAAACAGGTAATGCACTCAACGGTTTTTCAGAGTGGAGACTTCGATACCAGTTTTCTGGAAACGTTCAGGTTCGAAAAGAAATAACAACAAAAAAGGGAGACGCGAGTCTCCCTTTTTTATTCGTTACTGTTGCCCGTCGAGGCTACCGCTCATTGGCAAAACCTTCGCGGGTTTCGATGACCACCTCTTCAACTTCCCTTGCGGAAGCCGATTCCTGACCATCACCAGTCAGTTTGATTGACTTGTATCTCTTAAGACCTGTGCCTGCAGGAATCAGTTTACCCACAATCACATTTTCCTTCAAACCTGCAAGAAAATCTACCTTTCCCGCAACGGCAGCATCAGTCAACACCTTGGTCGTCTCCTGGAACGATGCCGCTGATATCACGCTCTCGGTCTGAAGAGCCGCGCTTGTAATACCAAGCAACACAGGATGTGAGGTTGCCTGAAGAGCTGGCTCAAAAGCAATCATACTTTTATTGTTTTTGCGCAGCTCACGATTCAGCTTGGTAATCTCACGGTTCTTGTGAAGCTGACTGTCCTGAATCCTCGCAGGTGCATCACCCTTTTCGGTAATGCGCACCTTTTCGGAAATGGCTCTGTTTGACTCAACAAAGGCGCTTCTGTCGATAAGATCACCTGGCAGCAATTCGGTATCACCCGGCTCTTCAACGCGAACTTTCTGAAGCATCTGACGCACGATAACCTCAAGATGCTTGTCATTGATTTCAACGCCCGCATTAATCTGATACACTTTCTGTATTTCGTTCACCAGATACTGCTGCACAGCATTGGGGCCCTGAATACGCAAAATGTCTTGCGGGGAGACAGCGCCATCAGTCAGCGCATCTCCGGCCTTCACCTCATCACCCTCGTTGGCAAGCACATGCTTTCCAACCTGGACATAATAGACCTTCTCTTCACCAAAGTCATTTTTAACCTTGATCTCCTTGCTGCTTCTGCGCTGTGAACCAAAGCTCACATAACCGTCGATTTCAGAAACAATAGCCGGATCGGTTGGAATGCGTGCTTCAAACAGTTCCGTAACTTTTGGAAGACCGGCAGTAATATCACCTCCGACACGGTCGAGGTTTCTTGGAACCTTGGCCATGATATCACCAGGATTGACCTTCTGGCCATCTTCAACATAAAGATTTGACTTGATCGGCACAGGATAGGTTTTTCTGACCTCTCCACTTGCATCAATAATCATCAACCTTGGCTCCCTTGTTTCAGTCGCTCTGAGCTTTGTACGCCAGTTGATAATGGTATGCTGTGAAAAACCGGTCTGCGGATCAACCTCTTCCTTGTAGGTGACACCTTTTTCGATATCGGCAAATTTAATGGTGCCGGGAATCTCGGCAATAATCTGCGTACTGTTTGGTTCACTGCTGAACATCACCTGATCTTTCTTGACCAGCGAGCCGTTCTTGCAATGAAGATGCGCACCATGAGGCACGATATAGCGTTTCAGAATTTTCCCTGTTTCGGGATCAGCGATATTTATTTTACCGTTTTTCTGAATAACAATAATCCGGAAATCTTCGACGCCATCTTCGTTGATGGCGGTATGCTCCACCGTCTTGATATCCTCAAACTGCACCTGCCCATCATAGAAGGCCTTCGTTTCGGTTTCAGAAATACCGCCCTGGGCCGTTCCACCCTGGTGAAAGGTACGAAGCGTAAGCTGGGTTCCTGGTTCACCAATTGACTGGGCTGCGATAACACCTACCGCCTCACCGATTTCAACAAGTTCGTGAACCGAAAGGTTAGTGCCATAGCATTTGGAACAAATACCGATTTTTGACTCACAGGTCAGCACCGAACGAATTTCTGCCTCCTCAACACCGGCTGTCTCCTGAATAAGCTCAGCAAGTTCTTCGGTAATAATTTCCCCGGACTGTACAATAACAGTGTTGTTCAGGGTATCAACGATATCCCGGGCTGCAACACGTCCCTTGATTTTTTCACGGAATTTGATCTGTCCGCTGGTCTCTTCCTCAATGTTGCGGTGAACATAGAGACCTCGTGTGGTACCACAGTCATCAATGGTCACAATAACGTCCTGTGCCACATCATGAAGTCTTCTGGTCAGATAACCGGCATCGGCTGT
>CAILXE010000511.1 GCA_903838095.1 uncultured Chlorobiaceae bacterium | reverse complement strand
TCATGTTGACCATTGTTGTTGACGCCATGGGTGGAGACCATGCACCCGCTTGTGTAATAGAGGGAACGGTTCAGGCGTTGCAGGAAAGTAGCAACAGATTTGAAATAGTGCTTATCGGCCAGTCAGAAAAAGTTGAACCACTGCTTGCCGCCTACGACACAAGCTCGCTCAACCTTAAGTTTATGCACGCCCCGGAAGTGGTGACCATGGAAGATATTCCAGCCACAGCCGTCAAGACAAAGCAGGAGTCATCGCTTGTCAAGGGCTTGCAACTCTGCAAGGCAAAAAAGGCAGACGCTTTTGTCAGCGCAGGCAATACCGGTGCACAAATGGCGGCCTCTCTCTTTGTGCTTGGCCGGCTTCCCGGTGTGCTTCGCCCAACGATTTACGCCTACTTCCCGCGCCTGGGGGAGGGACTGACCAATATTGTCGATGTTGGCGCAAATGTTGACTGCAAGCCTGAAAACCTTGTGCAGTTTGCTGAAATGCTGACGATTTATCAGCGTTATGGCGCAGGAATTGAGAAACCTGTCGCAGGCCTGCTCAATATCGGGGAGGAGGAGGGCAAGGGCTCCGAGATGCTCAAGCAGGCATACAGACTGTTGAAAGAAGCCGACAGCAAGGGAAAAATAAACTTTATCGGCAACATAGAAGGGCACGACATCCTTAAGGGCAATGTCACCATTGTTGTGTGCGATGGTCTTGTCGGCAACACTATCCTTAAATTCGGTGAAAGCATTCCTGAATTTCTGGGCACACTCTTCAAGCGATCACTGGAACAACTTGTCAAGTCCGGTCAGTTCACTCCTGAAATTGCAGCATTGACGACCGGTATGGTCAAGGGAATGTTTGACCCGTTTGACGTCGAAATATTTGGCGGTGTACCATTTCTTGGGGTTGACGGCATCTCCATCGTCGGTCACGGCCGCTCTTCTTCAAGAGCGATAAAGAACATGATCTACATGGCTGAGCACATGATCGAAAAGAGAGTCAATGAACATATCGCGGAAGTTCTGTCCGAACATTAGAAAAACTGCATACAACGCATGAAAGCTGCAATAACGGCCACGGCCAACTATTTACCTCCCGATATTCTGACCAATCATGAGCTTGAACTCATGCTTGAAACCAACGACGAATGGATTCGTTCAAGGACTGGAATAAGCGAACGCAGAATACTCAAGGATCCGACAAAGGCGACATCATACATGGCCGGAGAGGTTGCGCGGAAACTTCTTGAAAAAAGGCAGATTGCCGCTGATGAGATTGAGGTGATCATTGTTGCCACCATGACGCCCGACATGCTCTTCCCTTCGACGGCATGTTTTACACAAAGTATCATCGGAGCCACTCATGCCTGGGCTTTTGATGTCAATGCCGCATGTTCCGGATTTCTTTACGCACTCAACATTGGCGCTCGCCTTGTTGAAAGCGGAGCACACAAAAAAGTGATGGTCATTGGCGCCGACAAGATGTCATCAGTCACTGACTTTACGGATCGCTCAACCGCCATTCTTTTTGGAGACGGTGCTGGCGGTGTCATCCTTGAACCGGCAAAAGAGGAGGGATTCGGTATTCTTGATGCACGCATGTACGCCGATGGAAAAAACGGCAAAGAGCATCTTCTCATGACTGGCGGGGGCAGCCTGAATCCCGCATCATACGAGACCATTGACAAGAGAATGCACTACATCCACCAGGATGGCCGGCAGGTTTTCAAAGCCGCCGTCATGGCCATGGCTGAGGTCGCCCAGGAGATCATGAGCCGCAACAACCTCCGTGCTGAAGATGTTGATTACCTCGTACCTCACCAGGCAAATCAGCGAATTATTGATGCCACTGCAGAGCGAATGGGTGTGGACGATAAAAAAGTGGTTTCAAATGTCGCCCGATATGGCAACACGACGGCAGGAACCATCCCGATCTGTCTGGCAGAGCTTGATGAACAGCAGAAGCTTCACTCCGGCTCCAATCTGGTTCTCGTCAGTTTTGGCGCAGGGTATACATGGGGTGGCATCTACATAAAATGGCAATAAAATTTTCATGAAAGCTTTTGTTTTTCCGGGACAGGGTTCCCAGTACTGCGGTATGGGCCGCGACATTTTTGACAATTTTTCTGCCGCCAGAGTCATGATGGAGAGAGCCGACGAGCTTCTCGGCTATTCCATAACCGATATCATGTTTTCGGGCAGTGAGGATGAGTTACGACAGACCAAGTATACCCAGCCTGCAATATTCCTGCACAGCATGGCTGTTGCCGCACTTCTCGGTAGAACGGATATTGCCATGACAGCGGGCCACAGCCTCGGAGAATATACAGCTCTCTGCTTTGCGGGTTCGATAAGTTTTGACGATGCTGTCCGTATCGTGGCCAAAAGGGGTGACCTGATGCAAAATGCAGGCCAGCAAAACCCGGGCACCATGGCAGCAATCATCGGCATGCCCGACAGCGCCCTCGAAGGTCTCCTCGAAGAGGCCCGTACAGAGGGAATTGTCCAGGCCGCCAATTTCAACTCTCCGGGTCAGGTTGTTCTCTCCGGCGATATTGCCGCTGTTAAAAAAGCTGTAGCACTTGCGCCTTCCAAAGGCGCCCGTATGGCAAAAGAGCTGGTGGTTTCAGGAGCATTTCACTCCCCTCTCATGAAACCGGCTGAAGAGGAGCTTGCCGCCGCACTTGATCTTATAGAGATAAAGAATGCCGAGATTCCTGTCTGCATGAATGCGGTCGCACTTCCGATCACTGATGCAACTGAAATCCGCAAGAATCTGATTCTTCAACTGACCAGCTCTGTGCTTTGGTCACAGTCAGTAGAAGCCATGGTACAGCAAGGAGTAACAGAGTTTATAGAAGTTGGGCCACAGAAAGTTTTGCAAGGTCTCATCAAACGCATTGACAAAACCGTCAAGATCCGGGGAATTGATACCGCTGCGGATATTCAGGCTCTACAAGCCCCGTAGGGGTGGCATATCGGTAATACAAGGCCCAGGCCCGGAACATTAGAAAATAAATTTACAGAAGCCCTTAATAAATATCAACCAACAGAAACTATGTTTGAAGGAAAAATCGCTGTTGTCACCGGAGCAGCCAGAGGGATCGGGCAGGCTATTGCCTATAATCTGGCCGCCAATGGCGCCGATATTGTGCTGGGTGATATCAAGGCTGAGTGGCTTACTGAGAGCGCCGAAGGGGTAAAAAAACTTGGAAGAAAGGTCTGGTGTTTTGAGCTTGACGTCACCAACGCCACTGCCGTGCAGAGTGCCTTTAATGACATTGCCGCCGAGACAGGCCGAATTGATATTCTTGTCAATAATGCCGGTATTACCAGAGATGGTCTGCTGATGAGAATGAGCGAAGAGGACTGGGATGCCGTTCTTACCGTCAACCTGAAAGGAACGTTCGCCTGCACCAAAGCGGTCAGCCGCATCATGATGAAGCAGCGTTCCGGCTCAATCATCAACATTGCTTCGGTCGTCGGACTCATGGGCAATGCCGGTCAGGCCAACTATGCCGCATCGAAAGGGGGCGTCATCGCCTTCACCAAATCCGTTGCAAAGGAGTTCGCCTCCCGCAACATCAGGGCAAACGCGGTTGCACCGGGATTTATCTCGTCAAAAATGACCGATGCACTCTCTGACGAAGTTCGCCAGAAAATGCTTGAAGCTATTCCGCTTTCAAGCTTTGGCACCCCTGAGGATGTAGCCAATGCCGTAGCATTTCTGGCCAGCGATCAATCCTCATACATCACCGGCCAGGTTATCAGCGTCAATGGCGGTATGGTTATGTGATTTGGGTAAGCTTGTTTTCTTTGTATATTGACAGACTTTTTTAAAATTTTTCATCTCAACAACCAACTCTTAATCTGGAGAACACACAATGACTCAGGCAGAAATCAAAGATAAAGTATACGATATTATCGTCAGCAAGATGGGCGTCAACAAAGATCAGATCAAGATGGAATCAAAATTTTCCG
>CAILXE010000510.1 GCA_903838095.1 uncultured Chlorobiaceae bacterium | reverse complement strand
CGGCGCAGTCGGTCAAGATGAAGCAGGATAGAGATGATTCTGTCTTGATGTAACGGAAACTCTTCATACATAAGACTCCAGGCGGCAAGAGAACGGTCTATGGCTATCAATGCCACTTTGGCCGTACCACAGGCATCAGTGTCTGACTGAGCATGTACAGAGACCTGTTGAGAAAGACGACCTTCGACAGCTCGCACAATTTTCGGATAGATAAAATACTGGTAGTACCTGATCACCTGCATTGGCTCTTCCAGAGAGCGTGAAGCATGTGTTGAGCTTGACTCCTCCCCGGCATCTGAGCACTCATCAACTACCGTAAACCATTCGTTAACCATACCGACATAAAGAAGGGCTGCATGTGCACAGGGATGTTCACGAGCGTCGCGCAGGAGACTTTCGGATGGTTCGGAAGATGCAGGTTCATGTTGCAAATCGTCAGGATCAATGCCCTCTTGTATGGCGATCTCCCTGATAAGACTCACGGTTTTAAGCAGCGCCTCACCCATCTCATGCCAGAACTGTACATTCAATGCGTCAAAGTCAGGCAATGCATCACCACTATCCCTCTCTTCGGCTTCTATGCGGAACTGAAGACAACGAGAGGTAAATGCACAACGATCACACCAGCGGTCACAATAGATGTAGATTCCTGGTATCAGGTCTGGTTCATCTGCCATAACTCTCAATATCTGTTTGCAAAAAACAAAAGGCGCATGGTGGTGCGCCCTCTGTTTTTTTTGTAATAATAAACGCCCGCCAGTTACCCGGACAAAACGAAAATAAATTAAAGAGGAGTTACATCTTCAGCCTGAAGGCCTTTTGCTCCCTGAGTTACTTCCATCAAAACTTTCTGACCTTCAACAAGCGTTTTGCGCCCGGTGCCATTGATCGCACTGTGATGAACAAAAACATCCTTGCCGCCTTTCTGTTCGATAAAGCCGTAACCCTTTTCTTCGTTGAACCATTTTACAGTTCCTTCAACCTGAGTACCCATACCTACCTCTTTTTATTTTTGCCAGAAAACTTGGCGTTACAATGAACAAACCTCGACATGAGGCGCTCAAAAATTAATTAATTTTTTGCATGATCAATTTACTTACTTTATGCTAATTCAAAAAGGAAGTTCTGTGGTTTCCGCTGCTTTTTTATAATTGGCAAAAAAAAACACCAAGCCTGCCAGAAGCCTCAAAAACGCATTAAACCCTTATAAAAAAAGGCTCTACTTGATTCCCCAGAGCTTTATCTTACGATCATCACTTCCACTGGCAATTATTTTACCATCTGGAGAAACATCAACTGACTGCACTTCGAGAACATGTCCGCGATAGAGATGGAGCTGCCTGGCCGATTGTATGTCCCACAACCTGACCGATTCATCATTGGCTGCACTGACAACTTTTGTCCCATCAGGAGTAAAACAGACACTGCGAACAGCATCCTGATGACCTTCAAACACTTTGATAATCTCTCCACTGGAGGCATCAAGAATCTTGACCAGGGCATCGCGTCCACAAAATGCAATAAGCTTGTCGTCAGGACTGAAAGCCAAGGCGTGCGAAAGCCTGTCGTCTGTCTTGTAATTGGCAATATTCTTGCCCGTAGCAACATCCCATAGCTTTATAACCGGTTCTTCACCACAACTTGCGAGCCTTGTGCCATCATGGCTGTATGCAAGGCACTCAATATAGGATTTATGACCAAGAATCCTGGACAACTCTTTTCCTGTTTCTACATCCCAGAGCCGGATGGTGGTATCGCGGGAACAGCTCGCCACGATCTTGCCGTCCGGACTGAACGCCACCATACGAACCGCCGTATCATGGCCTTTACAAACGTGCAGGCACTCTCCTGTTTCCGCATCCCATATCCTTACCGTACTGTCAGTGCTGCCACTGGCAAGTCGTTTGCCATCACGGCTGTAATCAATACACTCAACCCAGGTATCATGCCCTTTCATGGTCAGCAGGCTGCGACCGGATTCAACATCCCACAGCATGACTGTTTCATCAAAACTGCCACTAACAAGTTTTTTGCCATCGGAACTGAATTTCACACCCAGCACCCGGTCAAGATGGCCTTCCATCGTCTTTATCAGGTTGACATCCTCAATAACTTTTGGAAGTTTCAGCTCTACTTCCTTTTTCCCGAATATGTTCGATAAGAAACCCATAAGCACTACTCTTGTTTGAATTGAAACGCGTTTGCCTGCAAAACAGATCACCGGATTGGAGATACTGATTTTGATTGTGCAATTTAAAAAAAAATATCACCTTCCCCGAATTCTCTCCTCCATCAGGAAAAATTGTAGTTTCTTCCTTTCCATTGCGCCCCTCTGCCGAATTTTATACTGTAAAATGAGTTCACTGCAATTGAAAGCAACAACGCCTGAGAGAGAGG
>CAILXE010000509.1 GCA_903838095.1 uncultured Chlorobiaceae bacterium | reverse complement strand
ATTATTCAAAGTTGTTGGATAGGTTCCTTGCGAAGATAGATGTGAAGGTCGATCACGGGGTCTTGAGGAAGATTGATATCGAGACGCAGGTTGAATATGCCAAACATGCGAGCCGTATTGATCTTCAGCTTGCGGCCCAGGATCGGTGGCTGATTTTGTGTGAATCCAAGGTGGTTTCTACCAAGGTTGATGTTCTGGCCAAACAACTCAGTAAATATGTGGCTATATTAGAGGAGAACATTGATTTTTATTCAGAAGGTCAGCGATTAGTCGTAATTACGCCTCGGGCCCTGTCGAAAGAAGATCTTTCGAAGCTTGAGGGGTTGTTGCATTGTCCAAAAGGAGTCCTTCGGGTTCTGGCATGGGAAGATCTTATTTCTTTAGCAGAGGCTGGGCCCAAGACTGAAATTTCTAGGCTATTTCAAGATTATTTGGGGGATTCTATGCGTAATAAACGAGTTATCGACGACAGGAAGATCAAGGAACTTGAGGAGGTCCTCGTTGTTTTCACTAATGAGGTTTTTTGGGAATTAACTCAAATTAGAAATATCGCTGTGCAACGGCGCGGGGCATCAGATTCGCAATATGTTGCTTTCTTAAGGACACACCTCACGGGAGGTCCGCATAAAAGCATGATCACGCACATTGCTAAAGTTGAATCAACTCAGTTTGTTCCAAGAGGTTCAATGCTCGATGGTCTCCCTAAAGAGGTTAGGCAACGGCTAGTGGATCATTGCGCGGAACGCAGTCATAACGATTGGGAAAAGGAACATAAACAATACAATTTGAACCCGGGTTCTTTAGTTGAATTGGCACATCCTATTGTTCATAACGTTCAGGGGCTGCAGCTTAGTTTTCGTACGACATTTTCTGAGTTAATGAAGGCGAGGACCACAAAAGATATAAAAAAGGGAAGACGGCTTTCGTAAAGGTGGGCTATGGTTAAAAAAGGATTCATCAAAAGACGAAAGACGTCCAAAAGCCGTGAATCTACGGTGAAAAAAGATTATATCAAGACCGTCGAGCGGCTGATTAGCATTCTCTCGTGTCTTGATAAGGGCGGTTCGCTCTCTACTGCTGAATTGTCCGTTGAATTGGGTGTGACTCAGCGCACGATTCAGCGCGACTTTGATCTTTTAAGTCGTTCTGGTTATCCCATTACAGAGAAAGAGCGCGGCCGGTATGTGTTCATGGAGGGCTTTTCGCTCCGCAAGGTCGAACTCAGCGAGGAGCAGGCGAGTTTACTGTCTTTTATGTTCGATATCTCGCATTCGCTGGGGGAGAAATTCGAGCAGTCGTTTCGGGGGCTTTTCAAGCGACTCTTGGCCCGGGATCTTGACACACCTTTCTACGCCAAGCTGCCAGCGGGCATAAAACTTCCGTGTGACGAGGCGATGGTCAAAGAACTTGAGGCTGCGATTGATAATTACGAGCGTATTCATATGCACTACGTCCCCAGAGACGGGGTAGAGAAGCATTACGATCTTGAACCTTTGAAGATCGCCCTTTACGATGGTTTTTGGTATTTGATTGCTCAGGACGTGGCACGGAACAAGCTTCTTAAACTCCGACTGGATCGCATGAAGACAGTAGAACGTAAGGACGAGTCATTTGTTCCGCCAGCGAACCTTATGGCCATGCTTGACCAGAGCGTAAATATTTGGTTCGAAGAGAAACGGGGAGAGCGGATTCTTATTAAGGTCGCACCGGAAGCTGCGCAATATTTTAAGAAGAAGTCTTATTTTCCTCTACAGAAGATTGTCAAAGAAGAGAAGGACGGCGCACTGGTCCTTGAGACATTCCCTGGGCATCCTGAGGAAATTTCACACATTATTATGAACTGGATCCCCTGTTTGACTGTCCTAGAGCCAGCAGGCTTTAAAGCCGAGATCAAGACGATGGTAGAGGGGTATTTAAAGATTTGTTGAAGTATTGTGGGCGATCACTTAAAAGGGCCCGAATGTGAGCGCGGTGGTCTCTTAGTGGGGATTACACGTTGAAGAAAGAGTAAAGATATCATGAATGCTCAACAACATATAGATAGCCTTAAAGCAGAGATGCTGCAAAAGCTGGAAGACAGCATGGTTCGGGGGATGGTTGAGACTTTAACGAATCAACTTTCCGATCCTGCTCATTTGGTTCCGGAGTTGCTTCAGAATGCGGAGGACGCCGGTGCCTGCAATGTGAGAATTCAACTTGATGAAAACAGGATGCTCTTTCAGCACGATGGCATTAGATTTGAGAAGGAGCACGTGACTGCAATATGCGGGATGTGTCAAAGCACAAAAAAGAGGTCTCTTAAATATATAGGTACTTTCGGAATGGGGTTTAAGGCGACATTTGCAATTAGCAAGAATCCAGAGATTCATAGCGGCGATTATTCTTTTCAATTCGATGAGGAAACGGTCATAGCGCCCAATTGGATCAATCGAGAGGATAAATATAGTGATTGGACGGTTACCATTGCCTTGCCGTTAAAAGATAGACATTCGTATGAATCGGTATACAGGCAGATCGAGGAGTTTGAGGCAGCCAGTGCAAAGCCCATGATTTTTTTGGGTAACCTTAAAAAAATATTTATTCAAAGAAATGGAGCAGAGGCCTCTTTTGAGAAGGCGGACATTGAGATTTCAGGTCTAAACAACCTATGCGAGGTCTTTAAGTTTGTGGAATTGCGGAAAGATGGAATCGCAGGAAAGCGATTTTGTGTTCATACTTTGTCAAAAAGCATTCCAGTCGATTTGTTGGATCACGTTCAGAAAAAGAGACGATTAAAGCTGCCCAAGGGGGTTGATTATAAGACTGATGTGAAAATCGCTTTTGAAGTGGGAAGCGATGGCCATATTATTGCCTCGAAAGAGGGTCATTTGAATGCATTTTTACCGACCAGGATACGCACCTTCCTTACTTTCGATATTAACGCAGGCTTTCTTTTGAGCCCGGACCGGGAGAGTTTGGAGTCGGTTGAGGATAAATATAACTGTTGGCTGATTCAGTGTGCGGTTGAGGCGTTTGAAGATGTGATCGGATTATACAAGAAAATGGCTCCACGGGAGTTTTGGCCAGATATTTATCGATTGTTTCCTTTACAGGAGGATGCGCGAGAAAAATGGCTTGAAAAAGGACTCTGTTCTCCAATAAAGGACTACTTTAAATCAAGCGCACTTTTTCTCGTTTCTAATGTTAGTGATTCTTGGCGAAAGTTGCATGAGGTGATTGAGGCACCGAGAGAGATCAGGTTACTATTTCCTGTTTTCTCGGAGATCGACCACAGGGTGGGAGAATCTGAATGTCGAGAATATCTTTCAGAAACTATTGATGAGGATTTGCGTGAAACGCTTGCCAAGGAGTTTGAGTTACCGAAAGTAAATGAGGATTTCATATTGGCCGAGCTTTCCGAGCATAGCATTTTGCAGGAGAAGGGTGCGGCTTGGTTCTTTTCACTTTTTGTTGTGCTGGGGAAGAAGCACTCTAATTTTTCTTATTGGCTTAATGATCGAAAAGAATTTCTTGAGCGGGCGAAGAAGTGTTTTTTGATTCCTTGTCAAGACAGTAACATTGTAAGACTGTCAGAAAGTTCGACGGTTTATAGATCAACTTCAGGACTGCCGGATTTCATTCGGGGCCAGGTTTTGGAGTTAAGACATGATTTATATAGTGTATTAACCCAGGATATCAAAGAAGAAGAGCCGCGAGAAAGACAACAGGTTGCAAGAGGTTTTGTCTGGGAGCTGACCAAGGAAGTTACGCCTGAGAATTTGTACAACTATACCATCCGGCAGGAGTTTGAAAAAGTTGGTGCTGGTGAGCTGGACGAACAAATATGTGAGTCTTTGGATAATTACGTGCTTTTTCTTAAGGACAAAAATTTTACTAAATTTGATATAAAGTTGAGGATTAAAGGGAAAAGAGAATATAGGAAGGCAGGGAGTCTATGTCTTGCAAATTCATATTTGACGGAATCAAATGGCTTGTCACTTTATGATATCGAAAGACTTCTATCAGGGTGTGATGATGTATTTCCTGTGAGTCCTCACTACCTTGATTTGGGAACGGATCACGCATCTACTGGGAAAGTAGCAGGATGGAGAGAGTTCTTAATGAAATGCGGTGTAAAAGCTTTCCCCAATCTTGAACAAAAACCTGTTTTTGAGGCAAAGGGCAAGGATGACTTTGTAAAGAAATTTCAAAAAGAGTACCGCGAGCAACTTCCATCGCAACTTGAGGGTTCAGGCGCACTCTATAGGGGGAACGATTGGGAATACAGAAAAAAAGTCAGCTACGGTAATGCCTATAAACTTTTGGATTGGCATTTTGGGAATAATTTCTTGAGCATTCTGGAAGAGAGGCTTGATGCACGGGATAAGGTCTTCTTTGGGGAGTTCCTGAAAATGCTGGATTGCAGATGGGAGGACTTAAAGAATCATTTATCTCTCCCATATTTCTACACTGTCACTATTGGTGGTAAGCAACATGTAAAAGAAAGCGAGTTGCAGGTTTCAAGCAGGCTGATCAAGTGGCTGCAAAATAAAAAGTGGCTGCCTGCGCGTTCGCTACCTGATGGAGAAATAAAACTTATGCGTCCATCGGAAGTTTATCTCTTTACGGCGGAGACATCGACGGGAATAAGGGGCGGATTTTATGTTGAGCAGGATGCTATCAGGAGCTTGGAATTAAGAAGGTTGCTCGGCATAAGAACTGAAAGGCCAGCGCAGGATCCTGTTTCAAGCCGCGAAGAAGATGTAGATGCTATTTTGGAAGAGTATGACAAACGAATTACTAATGATCCACCTCTTGATAAGGAGATGGAGAAGTTCATTAAAAAAATGTACCTGCGTGCCAATGATGCAATAAATAATGATGGGGATAACGTTCGGCCCAAGCTCGCAACCCATATGGTTCGAGTATATGATGCCAGCAGAAGTTTGAATGATCTACCAAGGATTCATTATTACGTGTCTGATATTTCTATAATCAATGATTTGCGTGATGATGTTAAAAGAGAAGTCTTATTCCTTCCCAGCGGTCTTGATTATTACAGTGTCAGTCTTCTTTTGGCGGAATTGAATCAGCACGATCTCCTTGATGGAAGTTCAAGAATGTTGCCAGAAGATATTCGCTCAAGAGAAGAGGAAACCCGTTTTTTTAGAGATCTATCTAATTCGCTGTGGAGTTTCCTGAAAGAGGACAAGGATGGCGAGAGCGAGTTGAAGTCCTGTTGTCAAAAGATAGCAGAAATAAAGGCCTATTCTGCTCAAAATTTGCGCTACCGATTGCATCGTGAAGTGGAGCCAATTTCAAACTGGATTGAGACGGACGGGATTTTATTTAAAGGCATCTTTTGGTTTTCTGGTGACTTGAGAGATTTGAGCGTTGAGGTTGCCAAGGAAATTTGCAAGGAGTTTGGATTTAATGAAAAAAGGATCAAGGATTTTATTAAGGAGGTTTTCTCAAGATCAATAAACAGCGTGAAGAAGTCCCTTAAAGATTTAGGGAAGGAATATGAGGTCGTAATTAAAGAAGAATTAAAGACGTTTCCTGAAAGAATGATCACTCATAAGGAAGAGGTGGAGACACCCTTGATTCAAACAGATGAAAAAGTTGTTCCTATTGAAGAAACAGAGCCCCAGAAAATAGAGATTGGTGTTTTTGAGGATGCTGCGAGAGGCGTATTCGGCAATCCTCGATCTAGCCCGCAAGACAAGACGCTTAAAGATCAACGCAGGCATACACGCGAGCAAACGGGGCGTCGTGGCGAAGAGATTATGGAAAAGAAAGTGCTTCCCGAGAACTTTCCGGGATGTCAAATCAGATATGTTGACGAGTCGGGGTATGACTTTGTTGTGGAATATCCAGATGGCGGCATAATTTATATTGAAGTAAAGTCCTTGGCCGCGAACGAACAGGAGTTTTGTTTTGAGATGTCTGATGAACAGAAGCGGTTCGCTGAAGAGCAAGGGAAAAAATACCAATTATGGTTTCTTATGAATGCATGGGCTGAAGAACCACGATATATCGGACCTTGTGATTATAATGAATTGTTGGGATCAGGTTCGTTGAGAATGGATCCTGTACAGAAAACGGTTTATAAATGCACTGTTGTTGTGGTTAATATTTCAAAAGGCTAGTCAATCATGTTAGAAGGGAAGATGCTGGAGGCGATTGTTCAGGAAGGCGGTTTGTATAAAATATTACTGAAAGGTAATTGATGGCTGAAAAACAACCACTGTCTTCTCGTTATAGTCCGGAATTTCTTTCTTTGGCTAATGAGCGCAGGTGTAAGCTGGATTACAAGACCCTGCACGTTGGAAGAAGTACCGCTTCTCGGACTGAACGCATCCTGTCTCTTTTGTTTCAGACCCACCAGAACTACTATTTCGGACATTTCAGTGCTGCCTGCATTCTTGCTGGCGTGCTTTTCGAGCAGTGCCTGATCTGCCTTCTTGAAGAGGAGATCGACCTTCAGGGTAAGATCACCTGCAAGCATGGTCGGGATATTGTTACTATTGATGATCCCAGCGGGATCGTCAATCAGTCGCTTCTGGTCTTAATAAATACGGCCACGCATTACCGGATCATTCCGCGAGAACACTTTATGTTGGCGAATGAGCTTAGGCTGATTCGCAATCACTTGATGCATGACGATCTTGGGGTTTTTCTTGAGAACGGTGAAAATTATGAGTTTACGTTGGGGATTATGGTTGGCGGCGCTTTTGTTGGTACGCCAATAGTGCTTCCGATCAAAGAGGTTGAAGAGCATTGCCTGACGGCTGATTCTCAAGAGATCTGGGCGTATTATATTTTGACCCGCACGCGGCATCTTATTGAGCATATGTTTGAAGATAGGGTTAAGCGTTTGCCACCGGAGAAAGTCAGTAATGGGTGATCCTTTGGATGAGTTCGTTGAATTTGATGCCACGATGGGATCGGATGTGGTTAAGTGTCAGCATTGCGGGGCATTGGTCGCCAAGAGTTTGATTTTTGATGATGAGGTTACTTGCCCAGAGTGCGGGGAGGAGATCAAGGATTAATGGATTGGGTGTAGTTGGTTATCCAATGAGCCGTAGAGCATATTATTTGATAATGA
This sequence comes from uncultured Chlorobiaceae bacterium, assembly GCA_903838095.1. Taxonomy (GTDB): domain Bacteria; phylum Bacteroidota; class Chlorobiia; order Chlorobiales; family Chlorobiaceae; genus Chlorobium. The sequence goes on along the minus strand of CAILXE010000509.1, from coordinate 1,044 downwards.
AAGAAAAGCGAAGGCTGCGGGGTAGATAAATGCAATTAAATGATCTGAAAAGCGCGCGCATATTGTTAATACTTCCATGCAATGCTGCCGCTTGTACGGGTGATTATTTTCGAGCAGAGACTTACACTAAAAAGGGTTGGAATACGTGGAAGGAAGCCGATGCCTGTTTTAGTGACCTGAGAAGGAAAAAGTCAGTGGCACTTGCGGCGTTGGATAGCTCCACGTTAGATACTGAGCCGACAGGTTCAAAAGGCGCTATTGTTTTTGAAACAGAAATGGAGCGCGCCAAGAATCCTACTGGCAAAGACTGGGGTGCTCCTAATTGGCATTGGTTCAAGCCTTCAAGATCCGGAAAGTGTGAATATTTAAAGGAATTGACGGCGTCACTGGTAAATGGAATTCGCAGGGTTGAGAAGATGGGTTTTTCTCAGGTATTTGCCTTGGTCAATCCCAGGGGATACTTTCTCTCCTTGGCCGCCGCCGTTGACAAATGTGGATTATTGAATAAATGGGTACTGTTTCAGGTGCCGTCGCATCCACGGCATCTTTCATTTTCTGTTCGACAGATGGCTCCTTTTGTATACGCCGCTAGTGAAGGAAGAAAATTAAAAGGCGGTATTTATCCTATTCCTGATTTGTATCCGTCATTACAGAAAGAGAACAGGGTGTATAAAGGTTGCCTTCCAAACCCGTGGCAAAAATACACCGATTTGCCAAGCATCGATGAAGTCAAAACTCGATGGCAGGTATTACAAAGGAGACGATAAGATGTCAAACGATGCATTTCTGGAAGTGGTAATAAGTTGGTTTGTGAAAAGACTTGGATATTTGGTTGATGAATCTAGGCCTGTAAAATTAGCTACGCATGGGCCCGCATCAGATATAGATTTGATTTGTATGTATCCTGGGGAAGGTCATCCCTTTAAGGTTGGATTTTTAAAGAAACAGTTAAGCCGACGATTACTGATTGAAAGCAAAGGGTGGCTAGACTATCCAGTGAAGGCGTGTTTGAGGGGGGATTTGAAAGCAATGAAGGGCAGTGCT
>CAILXE010000508.1 GCA_903838095.1 uncultured Chlorobiaceae bacterium | reverse complement strand
CCCGGAGGTCAAAAAGGAGATGATCGCGGGTATGGAGATGTTTGGCAATCCATCAAGCATGCATGCTTATGGTCGTGAAGCGAGGGCTAATGTGGAGGATGCCCGCCGCAAAGTAGCTGATTTCATCGGAGCTCATGAGAATGAAATTATTTTTGTCGGAAGTGGTTCGGAAGCAAACAATACCGTGCTCTCCCTTTTTGTCTGCTCTTCCAGCCAGTGTATCCCCGGTTCCAGGCGCAGCACCATTATTACGACCAAAATAGAACATCCTTGCGTGCTTGAGACTTCCGAATGTCTTGCTCACCGGGGTGTAAGGGTAAAATATCTCGATGTTGACCGGTATGGAAAAGTGGATCTTGATCAGCTTGCCGGTATGCTCGGGGATGATGTTGGTCTTGTGTCGGTCATGATGGCCAACAATGAGATTGGCACACTGCAGGATATTGGTGCCATCACCAAAATGGTGCATGCAAGTGGCGCTTACATGCACACCGATGCCGTGCAGGCTGTCGGGAAGGTGCCAGTTGATGTCAGGGACCTTGGTGTTGATTTTCTTACGATTTCGGCTCATAAAATATATGGTCCAAAAGGAGTGGGAGCGCTTTTTGTAAAACAGGGTATTCCTTACTGTCCATTGATCAGGGGTGGTCATCAGGAGCGTGGTCGACGAGCAGGAACTGAAAACACACTTGGTATTCTTGGTATGGCACGAGCTGTCGAGATGAGAATGATTGAGATGCCGGAAGAGGAAGAACGGCTGCTTCATCTTAAGCAGGTGCTGCGCCAGGGTATTGAGGAGCGTATTGATGATATTTCCATTAACGGGCACCCGACTGATGCGCTTGCAAGTACGCTCAATGTCTCATTTACAGGAGTGGAAGGAGAGGCGATTCTTCTCTATCTTGACCTCGAAGGCATTGCTGTATCAACAGGATCTGCCTGTGCATCGGGCTCTCTGGATCCCTCTCATGTGCTTCTTGCGACGGGTGTGGACGCAGAGCTTGCTCATGGTTCAATCCGCTTCAGTATGGGACGAGAAACTTCAATGCAGGAGGTGGAGTACCTGCTCAACGTGTTACCACCAATAATTCAAAGAATCAGAAACATGTCAACGGCATATATAAAAGGAGGATTGCATGCTGCAAGCAGGTGAGTGGGCATATAGCGAAACACTGAAGGAACATTTCATGAACCCGAAGAACATTCTTCAGGGTGAGAATACCGATGATTTTGATGGTGTCGGGATGGAGGGTAATCTGCAGTGTGGAGACCAGATGATGGTCGTTATAAAAGTGGACAAAGAGAAGGATACTATTACTGATTGTCAGTGGAAGACCTACGGTTGTGCCAGTGCGATTGCCAGTGGAAGACCTATGGTTGTGCCAGCGCGATTGCAAGCACTTCGGTTCTCTCTGAAATGGTGAAGGGCAGGACGCTTGATGCCGCTTTTCATATCTCTCCCAAAGAGGTTGCCCTGGAGCTCGGAGGCCTTCCGGATCACAAGATTCACTGTTCAGTGCTTGGCGACAAGGCACTGCGTGCGGCCATCAATAACTATTATACGCGCAACGGTCAGGAGGACAAGGTAAAGCAGGAGCAGGTCAAAGTTATCTGCCAGTGCATGAACATTACTGATCATGATATTGAGGATGCTGTGCTTGAAGGCGCACGAACCTATTTTGAACTTCAGGAGCGCACCAAGTGCGGCACTGTCTGCGGTCAGTGCAAGGATGAATCGGAGGCGCTGCTTGAAAAGTACAAGCACATCCATTTTGGCGCATGAGATGATGAGGGCCGAAAGAGGAAACACCTTTTTTATTCATACGTTTGGTTGCCAGATGAACCAGGCTGATACTGGCATTATATCAGCGTTTCTCCAGGAGGAGGGTTATTGTCTGGCAACAAACGAGGCGGATGCCGGCATTATCTTGCTCAACACTTGTGCAGTAAGGGAAAATGCGGTTGATCGCATTGAACACTTCCTGCGGCACCTGTACGGGCAGAAAAAAAGAGATAAAAAACTTATTGTCGGAGTCGCAGGATGTATTCCGCAGTACCGGCGTGAAGAGATGTTTTCACTTTATCCTGCAATTGATTTTCTTGCCGGTCCGGATACTTATCGTACAATTCCCTCCCTTGTTGAGCAGGTTCGAAGTGGCGGAAAGCTTGCGTCACTGGAGTTTAACTCTGCAGAGACCTATGAGGGCGTTGAGCCGGTAAGGCAAAGTGCCATCAGCGCCTTTGTTCCTGTCATGCGGGGCTGTAACAATATGTGCGCATATTGTGTTGTGCCGTTTACGCGGGGGCGGGAGCGCAGCCAGCCTTTCAGTTCGGTGATTAAAGAAGTTCGGACACTTGCTGCCGCCGGGTATCGTGAGATGACGTTGCTTGGGCAGAATGTCAATTCCTATCGTGATATGGAAAGTGGATCCGATTTTGCGGATTTGCTTGATGCCGTCAGTCAGGAAGCGCCTGAGGTCCGGATCAGGTTTACGACATCTCATCCAAAAGACATCTCGGAATCCCTTGTTACTACCATCGCAGCCCGTCCGAATATCTGTAACTCTATTCACTTGCCGGTGCAGTCTGGTTCATCACGAATGCTTGGCCTCATGAATCGCGGCCATTCTATTGCAGAGTACAGGGAAAAAATAGCGTTGATTCGTTCGATTCTTCCTGATGTTGGCCTTTCAACGGATATTATTGCGGGATTTTGTGGCGAGAAGGAGGAGGATCACCAAGCTACCCTTGAGCTGCTGGCCGACATCAGGTTTGATTCTGCATATATGTTTTTTTACTCAACCAGACCGGGAACTCTTGCTGAAAAAACGCTTGAGGATGATGTGCCGGAACCAGTCAAAAAACGGCGTTTACAGGAGATTATTGATCTTCAGAATCGCATTTCAGGTGAGCTTTTTCAGGAGGCGATCGGCACCGTTGTTGAAGTGCTTGCCGAATCGGAAAGTCGTCGCTCTTCCGAGCAGCTCATGGGGCGGACGGCTGGCAACCGCGCAGTCGTCTTCGATCGGGAGTGCTATAAGCCTGGCGATCTGTTAAACGTTCTCATCACTTCCGCAACTTCGGCAACTCTTACCGGTCGGCCTGCACAGGTATAGCCGGATTATTCTTCTCATTATTTCAGAGTTTTTTATCTTGTGTGGTATTTGTAAATTAAGGTTCTGAAGAATGCGAATCATTTAATCGGCCCAGTTGGGCTTTGGAGAGAAGTAAGAGTATGCCAGTTCCCGGAAAATTTGGGCTGATTGATAAAGTTAGAGCACATCTTGAATTGCTTGATCCTGTTACATGGATCAGTGTTTTTCCTTGTCTTGCCGGAGGCGTGATGGCATCAGGTGCCATGCAGGGCACGGTTCACGATTATCTTTTGCTGCTTGCTGTTTTTCTGATGTTTGGTCCGATGGGCACCGGCTTCAGCCAGTCGGTCAACGACTGTTTTGATCTTGAGCTTGACCGGGTCAATGAACCATCCCGTCCGATTCCTTCAGGTCGCCTGAGTGAAAAGGAGGGGTTATGGAACAGCATTATTGCCCTGTTGCTTGCTATAGGCACAGGATTGTTTCTGTGGATTCATATTGGTGGAATAAGGGGTTTGGTCATACTGATCTCAATATTGGTGGCTCTCTTTGTTGCCTATATCTATTCTGCCCCGCCACTCAAACTGAAAAAAAATATTTTCACATCAGCGCCTGCAGTAGGTTTTTCTTATGGTTTTGCTCCTTTTTTGTCAGGAAATGCCTTGTTTGGCGATATACGTCCCGAAGCCTTGTGGCTTGCCAGCCTGAACTTTTTTATGGCAGTTGCATTAATTATTCTTAATGATTTCAAGTCGGCTGAAGGAGACAAGGAGGGCGGGCTAAAGTCGCTTACTGTTATGATTGGCGCCAGAAATACTTTTTTGGTTTCATTTATGATTATTGACACTGTTTTTGCGGTACTTGCTTATCTCTCTTTTACTTGGGGTTTTGTTATTCCCGCAGGTTTTGTGCTGCTTGGGCTTGTCTTGAATATGGTTCTTCAGGTGCAGCTTTTGCGCGACCCTAAAGGGGGGATATCTTTTATGAAAGGTGCGGTTGAAGATGGTTTTGGCAATGCGATAGGAAAAAGTGATGTCCAGGAACACAATACATTTCT
>CAILXE010000507.1 GCA_903838095.1 uncultured Chlorobiaceae bacterium | reverse complement strand
TTACTATGTGGATGGTATACTTTGTGAAAATCATACTACAGGTGTCTCCTATTCATCTCAGCCAGATTACGATTACTCAACAGATAGACCACCCGTTTCAGGTCAAAAAAATTACCCGGACCAGGATGCTTACTACATGGTTTATCTGGATGTGTGGGAGCGGCATATTAGTTATCTGGAAGATGACGATATACGAGAAAAAGCCCTGAATGGTGTGGATACTGCAACGCGCTCTAAAGTGATATGGCAGGTAAAAGTCAAAAATATAAATATAGAGTCTGATGATTATGAGGGTAGCGAGCTTCCTTCATGGCGAGATGTGAACGCATTACATAATGAATTGCTGTTGAGTGAAGTGTGTTTACGAGCACAGCTTAAACCCGCTGTGACTAATCCTGATGCGTGTTGCCAGCATCCTGAGGCAAAATATCGAGGCGCGGAAAATCAGCTATATCGGGTTGAAATTCATGATGCTGGTAATAAGCCCACTTTCAAATGGTCCAGGGAAAACGGTTCGGTGGTGTTTCCAGTTACATCCATAACCTTAGCAGAAGACACGATTATTGTCACGTTAGAGAATTTGGGGCGTGACGACAGGTTGAATCTGGCTGTTGATGATTGGGTGGAGTTGGTAGATGATAACAGTGTGTTGAACAACATAGCGAATCCATTATGTCGGGTTATTTTCATCGACACTATGACGAGAACAGTGAAATTAACCAATATTACCCCCGTTAACATCGATATTCTTAACTATAATGAAAAAAAGCATCCGCTGTTACGACGATGGGATCAAAAAGACGATGTCACTGCTACAGCGAATGGCATTCCTGTTCCTGCTAATGAAGACTGGCTGCCAATAGAGTCAGGGATAGAAGTTGCGTTCTACAAAAAAGGTGAAGTGCGAACGGGTGATTATTGGCTCATTCCAGCTCGAACTAACACAGGTGAAGTGGAGTGGTCTACCAAAACTGTTAACGATGAAGTTATTCCATTGTTCATGAGTCCTCACGGGGTGGAACATCACTACGCGCCCTTAGCAATCGTCCACTGTACAGCAGAGGGTAATTTTAGAACGTCAGATTTCCGATGCAAATTCAAACCGCTTTCATACGAGTGTACTTACAGCAATCGGTATGGACATCTTGGAACAGGGATAGGCACTGATTTACTCTGCCCGGATGAAGCAAAATAATGATTGCCGTCTGGTCTTTTTGGAGTAAGCCGTATTTATCATCGCGTAAGCAAATCTGGGCGACTGAACGACATCATTTATTGTCCTGGATATTATCCGTACATTTAGCGCGTCAGCATTTTCGTAAAACTCGGCTGGTAACTGATGAATACGGTGCAAGTCTGTTAATAGATGGCTTGCATCTGGAATTTGACGAGGTGCAAATCGTATTGAACGTGCTGGATGAACAGGATGCAAAATGGTGGGCATTGGGTAAACTTTATACTTACCGCTTGCAGGATGAACCTTTCATACACATAGACAGCGATGTATTTTTATGGAAGCCGTTGCCCGTCACTTCCAATACTCATGTGTTTGCGCAAAACCCTGAGTATTTTTATGTGGGTGCATCGTTTTACAAACCCGATATACCAGTCAAACTTGTACGACAACAGGGCGGCTGGTTACCCGAAGAATGGCAATGGTATCAGGCACGCGGGAATAATCAACGAGCGGAATGTTGTGGCGTATTTGGTGGCAACGCTATCGATTTTATTAATTATTACGCTGATTTGGCTATTCGCACGATAGAACATACAGGCAATCGTCATCTGTGGCAAACACTGGCTGATGATGAAAGAAATGTTTTGCTGGAGCAATACCTGCTTTCTGCCTGCATTAACCATCGCAATCACCAACCGAATAATAATCACATAATTATTGAATACCTGTTTGCCAGTGAAGCCGATGCGTTCACTGCTGAAAAATCAGCCGCTGCTGGATACTCACATCTGATTGCCGATACAAAAAAATATGAAATTGTCGCCAACAATTTGGAACAAAGAGTTAAAAAAGATTATCCAGAAATTTACCAATATTGTCTGGAATATGGAAAGCAGAATTAGAAATAGCTGTAACAGCTTGCATTGATACTGGATTAAATCCGTTGCTTTTACTTTTGAACACGATTTTTTAAGTCTGAAAGTTTATTGCCAACAGGTTTAACCCGCTCTACCAAAAATAAAAAATCATCACAGAGGTGTCACCATGACAGCATCACAATTGTACATTAATTCCAACACTCCACTTGGCGCAAACCTTGTGTCAGGAGGAACTACGTTCCGCACTTGGGCACCTGAAGCACTGGAAGTGTATGTTGCTATAAACCAAGCAACACAAACCCCATCTGCTGCGCTAAAAAATCCTGACAATCTTTTGAAGAAAGATGGTAATGGCTATTGGGGCGGCTTTTTTTCTGGCGTTAAAGATGGCGATCTCTATCGCTTTTACATCGTTGGCACAGGGAGCGAAGGCTTTAAGCGTGACCCATATGCTCGCGAATTGGAGATGGATGGCTATCCCGATTGCGACTGCATTGTATGCAACCCTGGGGATTACCAATGGCACGATGCAGCATTCCGTGTACCAGACTTTAATGATCTGATCGTTTATCAATTTCACATTGGGGTGTTTTATGCCAAGGACGATACTGGCAAGGACATACGCGCTGGTCGCGTGTGCAAGATTCTTGATGTAGTAGACCGGATCGAATACTTCGTGGATTTGGGTGTAAACGCATTGATGCCGTTGCCCTTTCAGGAATACCAAGGTGCGAATGGCCTTGGTTACAATGGTACCGATCTGTTTTCGCCAGAGATGGATTACTCGGTGCGGGAGAGTGACCTTGCCCCGTATCTGGCAAGGGTGAATCGACTGTTGACCGCCAAGGGGGTTGCTGCGCTGACAACAGCGCAAATCAAGGGACAGACTAATCAATTTAAGGTATTCATCGACCTCTGCCATTTATACGGGATCGCCGTCATTACGGACGTGGTGTATAACCATGCTGGCGGCGGATTTGACGATCAGAGTATCAAGTTTTTCGATCGGCAGCCCTATACGACCGATAACAACAGTCTTTACTTTACCGATCAAGATCATGCGGGGGGACGTGTTTTTGCCTTTTGGAAAAAAGAGGTGAGACAGTTTCTGATTGATAATGCTAAATCATTAATTGAGGAATATCATGTGGACGGTCTGCGTTATGATCAGGTTACTGTAATCGCGGAGAAGGGAGGCTGGGGTTTCGCCCAGGATTTGACGAACACGATTCGCTTCGTGAAGCCTAGCGCGGTGCAGATCGCCGAATACTGGGGTAACGAACGATGGAGGGGGGTGTCCGCTCCTCCTAATGGAATGGGTTTCGATCTGGGCTATAGCGATGCCCTACGGGATAATCTCCGGAACGTAATCGCCGAAACCTCGCGCGGCAGCAATGCACATGTCAATCTTGATCAAGTGCGCGATGCCTTGTATATAAACTATCAGAATCCTGGTCGCTGGAGAATGTTTCAATGCTTAGAGAATCACGACTTGGAATATTTCCCACACGAGGGCAGAGATCGGCAACCTCGGATGTCTGCGCTAGGGGATCCTAGTAACTCACGATCATGGTACGCACGAAGCCGCGCAAAAGTTGCAACGGGTCTGCTGCTGACCGCCCCCGGAGTGCCGATGATTTTCATGGGACAGGAGTTCCTGGAGGATAAATACTGGGATGATTATCAAGGTAGACCCGAATTGCTGATTTGGTGGGAAGGGCTAGAAGGCAAGGATAAGGCTATGTCGGATCAGCATCGTTTCACAAGGGATATGATGTGGCTGCGGCGCAAATATCCAGCCTTGCGTGGGGAAGGCTTGAACGTCCACCATGTGCATAACGACAATCGTGTTATTGCTTTTCACCGTTGGTTGCCCGGTTTTGGTCGCGACGTGGTAGTCGTTGCCAGTCTTAACGAGGGGACTTTTTATAATCATAGCTATCGCATCGGCCTCCCTATCGCTGGTCATTGGCGTGAAGTTTTCAATAGCGACATCTACGATGAATGGTTCAATCCGAATGTGCAAGGGAATTATGGCGGAATCACCGCCAACGGACCCGCATGGGACGGATTACCCACATCCGCACAGATCACACTGCCTGCAAACAGTGTTCTGATTTTTGCTCGAGACACAGGGGATTTTTAGAATACCAAGTCTGTTCATGAATTATCAAGTTGAGTTCAAGAGGTAAGTGTAAAGACTTGAATTTTAAAAAACCCTTAGAGAGCATGCAAAACCGGGGGGAGTCAGATTATTGATATTTTAGGTAATGGAAAACAAGGATGATAGTTATATATTTAAGTGCAAAAACTATTGCAGGATTTTTAGTCTACCGATCGCGGTGACAGTCCCACACACTCGTCCTTTTTCGTGCACCGCGACCGCCAGACTAAAAACCCTCTTCACTATGTGTAGATGGCCGATGGTAAGGATTCGTGCGTAGATTGATAGTAGCGCTCTGTAACCCCCATTAAAAAAGAATTTTAATCGTTTTTACTGAAACCTGCTATCCGAAAACGTTCGGTTCCGTACAGGGGTTATTATAGTGTACAAAAGTAGGCAAAATTAATTTCGTACATCGTCTTATTTTAGTACATCAGTTTCGTACAGGTATTTTGGAACGTTTCTATGGCTTTTATCTCAAAAATCCTAAAAATAACTGCTTATTTCATAATTACGATCACACCAAAAACAGATTTCTTCGTGAATGCAATAAAAATGGTATGAATGTAGGTGTGATGCGTGTTGTAGGCCACTACTATCAATCGGCGGGTAAGGGAGTGGCATTGCTGCCACTCTCTCCCCTAAGAACCGTACGTGAGCGTTTCCACTCATACGGCTCAAGCCTCGTCAAAGCCCCATCTGACCGGAGCCGGTGATATAACAAAAGTTATGCAACCTTCACGATACTCACTTGCAGTCTCCTGACACTTTGCCGGAAGATGCACACGCTTTAGTTAAAGCGTTCATTTGCTTTTCCTCCTTTAAGGACGATTCTACAAACTTTCTCGTGACGAGAGACCCGGCGGAAGTCTGCACCGTTACCAGTTGGGATAATGTTGCTTTACGGCGCAATCCCTATCCGTTCCATTACAGAACGGCCTTCGCTTTTTCCACCATCCTATGCCCGCCCTCCATCGGCCTTCCTTGCGGTCGGCTTGCCATTGCTGGCAGAGGAACGGGTTTACCGTGTTCCATATAAATAACAATAATGAAGGGTTAGGTGCCAACTGTTTCCCGATGGTTTTATTATCCTCGTTTGGTTATTCGCAAAAACCAAAACTAACCATGTTGCCTTTTGGCTAGAGTCTGTCAGCATTTTTGACTCCTCGGATTTAACGAGATTTATCGTTGATTCACATGTGTTCACCTTACCTTCTAAGCCTAGCACCCTACCGCGTAATGCTCGCAGTTCCGTTTTACCCTCACGGGTTCGACTTCATCTTTCGATTGGGTTACATTGTCAGAGTGGCTTCAAACATCACATTACTGTTAATGCCTGCACTCTTAGGCTACTGCCAGAGGAACGGCAGGTTTAGTCATGATTTCTCAAGCTAAACAATTACTTATACGACTTCACGTCGCACAACAAAAGAATCCTTATCGTGATCAGTAAAAATTTTTGGTATGGCAAGATTACTTGAGCGCGGTAAGCATGATCTTTGGGGAACTGCTTGGAATATTCCATTATTTCCAGGTAGCGATGAAGTTGTTGATGGCGTTGCGGTTGATTTATTGCTTTTTGCGGTAAGTCGCTTGGCAATTGTTTCAATGTTTTGGGTAATTTCAAGGAACGCATCA
>CAILXE010000506.1 GCA_903838095.1 uncultured Chlorobiaceae bacterium | reverse complement strand
CTTTCTCTGAACGGTTAATCTTAATCTATAAAAACAATGCCAATGAAAAAAAAATTTACCCGGGTAATATGGCAATTGCCGATAATGATTGCCATCTCCTTGCTTTCAGCATGGAATTATTCATTTGCCGCACAAAAAAAAGAAAACGCTTCCTTTCGGAAAATTGAGACCATCGTGGTGATTTATGCTGAAAACCGAAGTTTTGATAATTTATACGGACTGTTTCCGGGAGCAAACGGCATTTTTAATAATGCTGATGGCAAACCGAATGACGTTAAAAAGTTCAAACAGGTTGACCGGGACGGGGTAACTCCTCTGCTCCATCTTCCTCCGGTCTGGAATGACTCTGGCAATACGTTGAGCTTTGTCAAGGAATTACCGGCGGAGCCATTCCGTATTGATATTCAACGTGGCGGATCGGCAGGATTCATGCCAGATAAAGCTACGCCTGATTTGGTACACCGGTTTTACAACAATCAAATGCAGATTAATAATGGCAACAACAACATGTTTGCCGCATGGAGTGACGCCGGTGGCTTAACGATGGGGTATTACGATGGTTCCGTCATGCAGATGTGGAAGTTAGCCAAAAAGTACACCCTTGCAGATAATTTTTTCATGGGTGCTTTTGGCGGATCATTTCTGAACCATTTCTGGCTGATTTCAGCCTCGACGCCCACGTACCCTGATGCACAGACCAATCTCAGGAGTAGTGTTGACACAACAGGAGTTAAACTCACGCTGGCTGATACCTCGCCTGTCAGCGCCAAAACAGGCAAAGCCGTTTATCTTGCCGACCAGGCGCTGACTCCTGATGGCTATGCGGTAAATACAATGCAACCATCTTATCAACCCAGTGGCATCCCGCCAGCTTCAGATGGAAACAATCAACTTGCTGATGCTGCCAAAAATCCTCTTCCTCCCCAGGATTTCAGGACAATCGGCGATGCCTTGAGTGCAAAAAGTGTGAGTTGGGTATGGTATGCGGGGGCATGGAATGAGGCATTAACTCATCGTGAGGTTATTAACAATAGTAAAACATCAAATTTTCAGCCGCACCACCAACCGTTCAATTATTTTAAAAGATTCGATCCGACTACGCCTTCTGGTTCTCTCGAACGAAAAGTTCATCTGAAAGACTATGAAGATTTAAGAAAAGATATTACGGCAGGCGCCTTGCCGTCAGTTGTCTTCTACAAGCCGCAAGGTAATCTGAACCAGCATCCGGGTTATGCGGATGTCATGTCAGGAGATGCCCATATCTCACAGCTTATCAACGAGTTAAAGAAAAGTCCCCAATGGAAAAAGATGGCCATCATTGTAACTTATGATGAAAACGGTGGGCTTTGGGATCATGTTGCTCCACCAAAAGGTGATCGATGGGGGCCTGGCATACGTATTCCGGCTATTATTATATCACCATTCGCAAAAAATCATTTTGTCGATCATACTTATTACGACACAACCTCTATCCTTAAATTTATAACAAAGAGGTTTGAGCTTGAGCCATTACCCGGGGTCAGGCCTCAGGCAGGTGATTTAACGAACGCATTTCATTAATTTTTCCCCGGCAACAGCTCCAGAGTTGTTGCCGGGTTCAACTTGAAAAGAGTCCACCGGAATGACAAGAACGGAATTTAGAATATACAGTTACCTTTGACATTGTAAGCCAGTCGAACTTGTTCTTCGTCAAAAGCCCTGGCATTATCTCCGCACTTAAAATCTCCTCCAACTTTCTTTAAGAAACCATCAAGTTCTGACAACTGGTTCTCAGAGCAGTTAAAATTCCCTTTAACCTTTTTAGGAGCTCCCTCCAGTGAAATCAACTGATTTCCTGAGCAATCAAAATCCCCTCTGACTTTTTCTGGAGCCCATTTGAGGGAACTTAGTTGATTTCTTGAACAGATAAACGCATTAACTTCTTCAGGCGCT
>CAILXE010000505.1 GCA_903838095.1 uncultured Chlorobiaceae bacterium | reverse complement strand
CTTGAAGGCTGGTCGCTATGCGTTAATCGGTTTGCTTGTGCACTTGTTTGTGATGCTGGCAGTTTCAAACCATTTTGCGGTGCTGATTTATGGATAAACTATTGTCGGTTATCATCCCTACCTATAACCGAAAAGAATTAACGAATAAGGCCGTTGCATCTGTTGTCACTGAATTTCCGTCTTTGGTCGAGATTGTGGTCGTAGACGATTGTGGCTCTTTCGCCTACTCTTTCGATGCGTTAAATACTGGCGGCATACCAGTGCGAGTTATCAGATTGAATAGAAATGTTGGTGCGGGAATGGCTCGGCAGGCTGGTGTTACGCATGCATCAGGACAGTTCATTGCTTTTTTGGATTCAGATGATTGTTTTGATGCGGGATGGATTGATTATGTTTTTGCTTCGCTAAAGTCAAGAGCAGGCAATTTGAATTGTCGTGTGTTGATTACGGGCATCGCGCGAGGTGAAAGAAGAGTAGGTGCGCTGGTAAGAAGAATGTTGGTTGGTCTGCCTCAGTCTTTGCAGTTGATTGCGTCGCGTATTATGGCTACGCTGTTCAATCCGTTCTATACGCAATCTATGGTGATGAGCAGGGAGCTGTGTATATTTAAAGATGAGTTGAGATACTGTGAAGATTATTATTCAACAGCATTCGCGCTTTTTGGGGCAAATAAAATATTCCTGCCAAAAATCGTTGCATGCCATTTGGGCCGTGCACCCAATAGTCCTGGCGGCCTGTCATCAGTGAGAGAAAAGATGTTCAGGGGCGAGATGCAGGTCAGGTTCTTGATGTTACAAGAACCTAGCGTTCCACTTGGCTATAAGTTGTTAGTTCCTGTTGGTATGGCTTATCAATGGTGCAGGGCTGGTGTGAAGAGTGTGTTACGTTTTGGGGCATCATTACTGGGAGTTGCACTTCGAAGTTGAATCCGCCGAGGAAAGAAAAATGATTAATCATTTTTTAATAAATATTTTTTCAGAAAAAAATAAGCAGAAAATAAAAAAAATACTCGATGCAGTCAACTATGACTACAATTACTGGAATAGGACAGTCATGTACCAAGAGTGTTCTAATTTGGTTAAAGAATTGCGCCCAGAAGGATTAGACGTTCTGGAAGTATCGGCAGGGGCTGGGAAAATCTGGAAACCATTTGGATTCAAATCATACACCGAGGCTAATTACCCTGAGTTTGATGTCTGCAGTATGACATTGCCCAGTCAGTTTGATTTGGTCATTGCAGATCAGGTCTTTGAACATTTGCTGTGGCCATATCGTGCTGGTCAGCATGTATATGAGATGACCAAACCGGGCGGGTATTTTCTTATTACAACACCGTTCATGATTAAGATCCATCAAGTTCCTGTGGATTGTTCGAGGTGGACCGAGTTAGGGCTTAAACATTTTCTTGCTGAATGCGGGTTTCCTATCGAAGAAATACGAACGGGCTCTTGGGGTAGCCGAGCTTGCGTGAAAGCCAATTTTAAAAGTTGGGCTCGGCGCGGATGGTTCAAGTCTTTAATAAATGAGCCAGATTTTCCGGTTTCAGTTTGGGCAATAGCCAAAAAGTAAAGGCAATTACGTGGAAATAAGACGTTTAGTTAAACAGATTCGCAAGCACTTCAGAATCCTGGTAGATGGAGTCGGGCCGTCCGCAATACAGGGGCGGTTTATTGGGCCAAAGGTGCTGATTAATTCAATTCCCAAAGCGGGGACAAATTTACTTCAAGAACTCATTCTTTTACTTCCATTAATGAGGGGGTGCGTTAGACGAACTCTGACTTTAAGAAAAGGTTCGGAATGGTTGGTCAATGAGTTATCGAGTCTAAAAAAAGGCCAGTGCGCAGGGGCACATGTTTCATATGACGCTGCTGTAGATAAGGCGATTCGAGAAAATGGAATTTCCCATGTGCTAATAGTTCGCGACTTTCGAGATGTGATTTATTCCTACATACATTATCTTCATGCTCTTCATAAGAGCCATCCACATAATACTGTCTTTGGGGGGCTATCTACTCTCGATGAAAAAATTCAAGCTTGCTTGTCTAGTAGACCAGAAATTGGGATGATGGCATGGCCTGAAATGATTAGTCGATATCGACAGTGGTTAAGTGCTGGAGATATACTCGTTGTTCGTTATGAAAATTTGATTAATCAAGATAGCAAGATTGCTGAGGCAGAAATTCATCGAATCATCGACTACTTGAACCTTATGCCTGAAATTGATGTATCCGAAGTTAGAAATAAAATGTTCAACTCAAAAGGTCTAACTTTTAATGCGCCTGGCATTGGAAAATGGAAGAAAAATTTCAATCAACACCAAATTGCAGTGTTGAACCAAGCATTGGGTGAAGAGTTAATGTTCTTTGGATATGAGATATGATGAAGCTCCTCCCGTAGATTTTCCCATCCCAACGGCCTTGCGGCGGCCGAGAAAATGAATTGCTATGAAAAAAATCGACATCCTCGGCACGGTTGGGATACCAGCTAACTATGGCGGTTTCGAGACACTGGCAGAGAATCTCGTCAAGTACCATGATGCATCTTCTTTGTCTGATCAACTTACTGTTTACTGTAGTAGCAGAAGCTATCCATCAAGAGAGCGATCTTTTCTTTCTGCGCAGCTCAAATATATTCCGCTCAGTGCCAATGGCACGCAGAGTATTCCCTATGATATCATTTCGTTGATCTCCGCAGTCTGGAATCGCAGCGACGTGATTCTGTTGTTGGGTGTGTCGGGCGCAATCGCGCTGCCGTTGGTTCGGCTTTTCTCTTCGGCACGGATCATCACCAATATCGACGGCATCGAGTGGCGGCGGGAGAAGTGGCAAGGCTTGGCCAAGCGTTTTTTGCGATTTTCGGAAAAGATAGCGGTGCACTTCTCGCACGAGGTGATTGCAGATAACGGGGTGATTAGCGAATACGTTAAGCACACTTATGGAGTTGTTAGCCATGTGATCGCTTACGGCGGCGATCATGCGGTGGCGGTAGTTGCAGAGACGGTGGACGAGTATGATCTGCCCGACAGGTATGCCTTTT
>CAILXE010000504.1 GCA_903838095.1 uncultured Chlorobiaceae bacterium | reverse complement strand
TATAAAGATATATCATTTAAGATTAAATAGAGGTGCCCCATAGTTATCGGACATGCTAAAGGACAACCATATCCTCCGTGTAGTCCGAAATCAACAAGCTCTTCCCAAGTTATAGTGGTTGTCATATGAAATCGAATCTTATTTTTCTTACAAAACTTTGTACAATAGGGTTAAACGGTTCTTCGTTTTTTCATTTTTCTTCCTGCCTCACCATACCCCGGATTTTCTCCAGCGCAAGCTGCATATCTTCAGGCAATGGCGCGGTAAATGAAAGTGTTTCCCGGCTTGTAGGCTGCTGAAACGAGAGGGTTTCGGCGTGCAGTGCCTGGCGCGGCAGCAGTTCCAGCAGGTTTTTGACGAAGCCTTCGCTTTTGCTGAAGGGGAGGGTGCGCAGGGTGGCGCCTCCGTAGGTTTCATCGCCGAGGATCTGGTGCCCAAGGTGTTGCAGATGAGCCCTGATCTGATGAGTTCTTCCGGTATGCAGGGTCAGCGACAGGAGTGAAAACCAGTGGAGGTTTTCGGTGACACTGTAGTCGGTAATAGCCGTTTTTCCATCCTTTCCTTCAAAAGGGAAGTTTGCCATCACCTTCCGGTCTCTTTTCGAGCGTCCGATATTAGTTGTTATGGTGCCGGAGAGCGGGTTGGGAACTCCCCACACCATTGCTTTATATATTTTTGTCACGTTACGATCGGCGAACTGGCGGGCAAGACGGTGAAGCGCCACGGGATTTTTTGCAACGATAATGAGCCCCGAAGTGTTTTTATCGAGCCGGTGCACAATGCCTGGCCGGAGTTCTGACTTGTCAAGCTCTTCGGCATCCTTGCCAAGGTGGTGCAGAATGGCGTTGGCCAGCGTGCCTGTCCAGTTACCGAATGCAGGGTGGACGACCATGCCCGGTTTTTTGTTGATCACCATCAGATCATCATCTTCATACATGATGTCGATTGGAATGTCTTCTGGCGCCAGTTCCGGTGCGGGTGGTCGCAGAAACGTCATCTGGATGACATCGCATGATTTGATGCGGTAGTTCGATTTGACGGGTTTGTCATTGACCAGCACCCGTCCCTCTTCGATTGCCTCCTGAACTTTGTTGCGCGTGGCATTTTCCACCTGTCGGGTCAGGTATTGGTCGATACGCATAGGTGTCTGAACCCGACTGACCTGCAGCGTGAGCTTTTTTGGTTCAGCAAGAAGTTCTTCTTTTGGCTCTGATTCGTTTTTTATCAACTGATTATGAAATTTAGAGAAACTTGAACACTACAGCCAGAACACTTGCCGAGTCAGTATAATAAAACCATTCCATATCTGCTATGCTTTGCATGCAACAGTTGCCTGAGGTAGCCAGGTCGTGGCACAGGAACGAGACCATTCATGAGAGCTGTTTGGGTGTTTATTATAATCCTGCCCTTTTTTTACTACTTTGTACCCTTTATGAAAAAAAATGGTGTTAAAAATGAAAAAATTATCTGATGTTACTGAGAAACTTGCTCTCTATATTGATCCAGTTTCTGGTCAACAACATTTACGAGCTACCTGCAGCCATACATCTGGATCATTGTTACACAAGTTTTCTGTTCGAGAGTATGTGCCGCATCCAACCTATCTTTCTCTGCAAATAGACCATCATCGCCATATTCATCTCGAACCGGAATTTCTTCAAAATCTTAATCACAGTTGTGACCCTAATGGGAACCTCTAAAAAGTCTTTTTTGATACATGTTGAAAATGAGTATCAGCAAAATACTATTCCACAATAGTATCAATAACATTGCTCTTTGACATATT
>CAILXE010000503.1 GCA_903838095.1 uncultured Chlorobiaceae bacterium | reverse complement strand
GAGAGGGGGAAATACACAATATCAACTACGTCCCCTAAGCACATTACTGTTCTGGATAGTAGCCACCGGTTTTAGGGGAGCCAATGAACACTATCTTGCCTGCTTCTCGTAGTTGTTTAAGCCAGCGTTCGAGTGTCCTCTTTGTTACTTTGAATGATGCAGCCATTTCGCCCGTTCTATGACCTGGATTTGCCTGAATGTATGCGAATAGAGCATTTACTCCGACATTTACTCCGACATTTACTCCGACATTTACCCCGCCGCGCTGGTCTGGCAACTTAAAAGTCATCACAACACTGCCAGAATTTTCATGCAGCGCAGGCACTGGCAAGCCAGCCGACAGCATTAAACTGGCAATTCTGAGTGTGCCCCGCCCCCAGGTTTCGATCAGCCCCCGGCGGTAAAACACCCTGGCAATCCAGGGGTTCCATGGTTTTGATTCGTGAGGCTTGTAAAGCATTTCGGGGGTCAATCCAAAATTTAGAATCAAGGGCATATCTGTTGAATGTTTCTTGTATGACCAACTCCCTGCCAGAAAGCCTTGGTAGTTGGCTCATACCGCAACGAGCATGGTCTGAAAAGAATCATCGGGAACGGGCAACCCATCTCCCTCCAAAGCCAAAATGTAACCCTGAATTGCTTCCCGAATATTAATAATGGCTTCTTCTCTTGAGCTCCCTTGGGAGATACAACCAGGAAGGCTTGGACATTCTGCAATCCAATACCCATCTTC
This sequence comes from uncultured Chlorobiaceae bacterium, assembly GCA_903838095.1. Classification (GTDB taxonomy): domain Bacteria; phylum Bacteroidota; class Chlorobiia; order Chlorobiales; family Chlorobiaceae; genus Chlorobium. The sequence goes on along the minus strand of CAILXE010000503.1, from coordinate 5,860 downwards.
ACCCGGATAAATTACAGCTTCTCTCATGCTTACCCCCCTGACTGAAAAAAATTATACAACTCATGTAAATATTTCTATGAGATAAAATATAGACGGGATGACTGTAAAATAAAAATACTTTGAAATCACAATTTCAAAAAAAATTCCGATCGGAGTGAAAGAGAGAGGTGATGAGGTTCAGCGGAGTTCCTGCTACCCTGAGTTTTGCGTCATGAAGACGACGAATCCAGTCCCCCGATTTTGTTACTCCTTGCTCACTTCGATGTTGTAACCGTTGGCTCGGAGAAAGGAGTGTTGTCTGGCGAGGTTAAGATCACAGGCTATCATTTCAGCTATCATTTCATCGAGGGTTATTTCAGGAATCCAGCCAAGATCGTTTTTTGCTTTGGCGGGATCGCCGAGCAGGGTTTCAACCTCTGCGGGACGGAAGTACCTCGGATCAATCCGGACAATAATTTGCCCTGTGCTGAGTGACGGGTGAGAAGAGGGAGAGTTGATCGCATCAATAATGCCAACTTCATCAAGACCTACTCCCTCCCAGCGCATTGTTATGCCGAGCTGTTGCGCCGCTTTCTCAATAAATTGGCGCACGGTGTATTGCACACCTGTGGCGATCACATAGTCTTTGGGTTCCTCCTGCTGGAGCATCATCCATTGCATTCTGACGTAATCTTTGGCATGGCCCCAGTCACGAAGGGCATTCATGTTGCCGATATAGAGACACTCCTCAAGCCCTTGCGAAATGTTTGAGAGACTGCGGGTAATTTTTCGCGTCACAAACGTTTCGCCCCGTCGTGGCGATTCGTGATTAAACAGAATGCCGTTGCAGGCATACATGCCATAAGCTTCCCGATAGTTTACCGTAATCCAGTAGGCATACAACTTGGCAACAGCATAAGGACTGCGGGGATAAAAGGGCGTGGTTTCACGCTGAGGAATCTCCTGTACCAACCCATAAAGCTCAGAGGTTGAGGCCTGATAAAATCTTGTTTTCTTTTCCAAACCAAGAAACCGGATAGCTTCGAGCAGCCGCAGCGTGCCCATGCCATCAACATCAGCAGTATATTCCGGCGCCTCAAAACTGACTGCCACATGGCTTTGCGCTCCAAGATTATAGACTTCGTCAGGCTGAACTTCGGCAATGATTCTTGTCAGATTACTACTATCGGTCAGATCGCCATAATGCAGCACAAAGTTCCGATGGTTCACATGCGGATCCTGATAAAGATGATCGATCCGCTGCGTATTCAGACTACTGGCCCTGCGCTTTATTCCATGGACTTCATAGCCTTTTTCAAGAAGAAATTCAGCCAGATACGACCCATCCTGACCAGTTATACCGGTAATAAGAGCAACCTTCATTGGGTATTGGTATTATTTTTCAAAAAATCATGGTAAGCCAGACGCAGCCCATCCTCCAGAGAGACTCTGGCGTGCCAGCCAAGATTGTTGAGACAGGTACTGTCCATCAGTTTTCTTGGCGTGCCATCAGGCTTTGTGTGATCAAATTCTATTGCCCCCTTAAAGTCAATCACCTTCGCAAGAGTCACCGCCAGCTCTTTAATCGTGATATCTTCCCCTGAACCCACGTTAATATGGCTCTGCATCTGCGTGGTATGAGCATCATAGGTGGCTTTGTCAAGATTCATCACATGAACACAAGCCGCAGCCATATCATCAACAGAGAGAAATTCACGGCGAGGAGTACCTGTTCCCCAGATAGTAACCACAGAAGCACTGGTGATTTTTGCTTCATGAAAACGACGTATCAGCGCCGGAATAACATGACTGTTCTGCGGATGATAGTTATCCCCTGCTCCATACAGGTTGGTCGGCATGACACTACGGTAGTCAGTGCCATACTGGCGGTTATAGCTCTCACAAAGTTTGATACCCGCAATTTTAGCGATGGCATAAGGTTCGTTGGTGGATTCAAGTTGCCCGGTCAGCAGAGCAGCTTCACTCATTGGCTGCAAGGCCTGCCTGGGGTAGATGCAGCTCGACCCAAGAAACAACAGTTTTTGTACACCAGCTTGCCATGCCTCATGAATAACATTCGCCTCAACCATAAGATTCTGGTAAATGAACTCTGCCGGCCAGGTATTATTGGCATAGATGCCGCCGACTTTGGCCGCTGCCAGATAAACCTGATCCGGCTGATGTTGTGCAAAAAATGCACGAACCGCTGCCTGGTTGGTCAGATCAAGCTCGTTGTGCGTTCTGACCACAACCTGTTGCGTACCCACCCCATTTGCCTGAAGATGGCGAAGAATCGCTGATCCCGCCATTCCTCGATGGCCTGCTATGTATATTGTACCCAAAATAGATCAATCAATAATTTCAGGGGTATTTCTTATCAACACCCTGCCTGCCCTCAGGTTCCGGCAGCCGTCCTCGACATCTCGTTTAACGTATCATCTTTCTGTGCGCTGCTCTTTGAACTTCCAAAATAGTAACTGAAAATCGTGGTAATCGTTGATGAGAGCACACCGAGGATATAAAGAATAATATCCTTTACCACCCCACGCTGCTCCTTCGACTCCTCCAGAGCCGCCTTGGCATAGGCAACATTCTCCTGCAAAACCTTGATCTCCTCATTAATACGCATCCGCTCTTCAATTTGCGTCGAGTCAACCTTCTGCAATTTCGACAATGCCGTATCATATTTATCCTGCGCCGAATAGAGCTTGCCCGTCTCCCGCACAGGAGTCTTCATCACCTGGATAAACCCCCAGAACATCATAAAGGTCATGATAACCGTCACCAAAGCAAGCAACGGTGACACATTTGCCCCAATCCAGCTATCCTCTTTTTTCTTGGTGGCCTCTGGCTTGCCAGTGACTGGCCCGTCCCCGTTAAGAGGAGTACCCCCATTACTTGATTCTTGAGTTTCCATAAACAGCTCCACAGGTTTCTTGAATAATCAGCACTCAGAGGAAAATATAAAAAAGGATTATGAGCACAAGGAGTTTTGCCTGTTGTCATTGCTGTTTTTTTTCTGACTTCATTGGCAAGAAATGAATTGCCGGGCAATTTCAAAAGAAAAATCGGCACATTTTTCAATAAAAATACATCGCAAACATTATTATATTTCATTTTTAATACGTAAAATAATCGCTATCGATACCAAGAGTACTTTACGTTCACTTCGTCGTGGCGCTTATAACAAAAAGAAAGTGATTCCGTAACCTTAATTTTAACAGGAGGATAAGATTAATGAAAAACATTATTTCCGGGATGATGGTGTTCGTGATGGCAGTGATGAGCGCTTCATTGCATGCTGCAGAGCCACTGATTAACATCAAGTTTGGAGGTGGTACTTATACCGGGGCTGCCGTAGCCGGTACAGCGGGAGATACGTGGAATCAATTTAATGACGATCTTGCCGTAATAAATCAACCAGTCTTGCTTTCAACTGGTGTATCGGCAGGAACAGCTCAATTCTCTTATACCGGTGGCGCCCTTGTAACGGGTCTCGCAGCGAACTGTTCCTTCGGAGTAACGGACAAAAATTTGATGCGGAGCTATATTTATACATCTGGCTCCACAGGCACCATGAACTTTACAGGGCTGCAAGCCAACAAGTCATACGACCTTTATGTTTATACCCAAAGTGAAAATACCTCAGGAAATAATTACGGCGATGGCCAGATATTGAACCTGACCGTCAATGGCTCAGCATTACATCAGACCACACCGTCAGATGGAGGAGCAAGCACATTTCTTGCAGGCCAGAACTATCTGCATGGTACTTTTACGGCAGATAATTCAGGAAACCTGAATATTTCATACCTCTCGCCCGTCGGGGGAAGTGATGTTACTAATCGAGCGGTTATCAATGGCCTGCAGCTCAAAGGTTCATCGCCAACCCCAGAACCAGCAAGTCTTGTGCTTTTCGGTATCGGAGGCCTGTTTGCCGCAAGAAAGTTGAAGAAAAAGGCTGCTGAAACCTCCATTACTACACCGTGAAATCATTATCTGTTGTTCTTGCTCTCGCTTTTGTCATTGCCGGATGTTCCCAACATGCTGACAATGACAAAAGCGAGCGTATCGCCGCCATAGTCAATGGTGTTGAAATTACACAGCGCGAGGTCGATTTTCTTTATCAGCACGCTGCCACCCCAAATGCCGACTCAACGTCAGTCACCAATCAGCGTCGCAGCATTCTTGCGAGTGTGGTACGTGCGGAACTTCTTGCACAACAGGCAAAGAAAATGAAGATTGACCAATCGCCGGAGTTCATTCTTGCCCTGCACGACGCCCGTCGTCAACTGCTTGCTGATATGGCAGAAGAGAAAATGGCCTCAACAGCAAAACCGGTATCTCAAGAAACTGTTCAGCAGATAATTTCGGATAACCCAAACCTGTTTGCCGAGAGAAAACTACTGGTGTACGAAGAGATTTTTGTCTCCGGCGTTGATGTCCCTTTTTTACAGTCACTGAATAGTGCAGCCAGAAAAGGGGCCTCACTGAATGAGTTACTTGATGCCGTCAAAAGAAAAGCGGTGCCATTTCAACGAGGAACAAAGACGCTGACGACAGACCAGATCGACCCGAACCTCCTCAAAGTCCTCATCACCCTCAAACCATATCGACCGGTGGTTGTCCGCGTTGAAGATCAGTTTTCCATGATTCTGATGCTGCACGCAGCAGTACCCATTCCGCTCGAAGGAAAAGCGGCAGAGCGTGCTGCAAGCAATCTGTTGAATACACAGCAGCGAAGCAACGTCATAGCACAAACGATGGGTGAGGCGCTTGACAATTCAACAATCACCTATATCGGAGAATTCAAACCAAAAACAACGACCAACAGAGAGAAACTTCAATCAATTGCCTTGCCGGTTCCTGATGCTGTCCGCGCACACAACAAACTGAATCAACACATAAAACTGACCGCATTACTCACACTCTCTTTTACGTCTGCAATGCTGCTGTTGTTTGGTTCAAAGTCAATTCTTCTTGGCAAACTATGGCTTCCACGACTGTGGCCTGCACCAAAAAAAAATGCCCTCTCCGGGGCAATACCATACGATTATGATGTTTACGAAGTCTCTCCTGCTGTTAAACTGACACTGTTTTTTCTTGGAGTATCAACTGTTGTTGCTCTTGCCTGGCATCTCTTTCTGCGTTGGGATACCATTCCTTTCTGGATGATGGTTTTCTCTCTGGGAACAGGCATCCTTATAGCGACAGGCGCAAGCCATCTTTTTAACCTGCCCGCGTTAAGAAAGTGGACAACCAAGATTCCCTGGTTTCATTGGATACAGGTCGTGTTCTTCAAGCTGCTCTTATTGACTGAAGTGTATTTTGCCCAGCATGTCAGATAACTGTCTTTAAGCCCTACTATGGCTTGCTCATGATTTTCAAAACCACAAATCATTTAATCAATAGCAATGGGAACAACCTATGCTATAGGCAAAATTAAAAATTTGATTTTATCAGAAAAAAATGTTAGAATTGTTAAGGGTGGTTTTTATGCAATGTGTTTTATGACTTTTTCAATATGAGAAAAATTATTTATCTGGTTTTGACGCTACTGATGACTGTGGTTTCAAGTGTGCCAGCATATGCAGCACCTCCTACTTCGTTGATTAATATTCAGTTTGGAGGTACTGCGCTATACACAAATGGTGCTGCTATTAATGATGCCACACAGACTTGGAATCAATTTTATGCACCGACTTCATTACTTGCATCGCTAAATGGTTATAACACCGTACCTACAACCGCTAAGTTAACTTAGGGACACAGTCGTTATAAAAATACCATTTTAGGCCTGATGCTTATATCCCACCAATGAAGGCTTGGTGAGCGCATCAGTCTTTTTTCCAGATTCTTTTTTTCCTTACCATAGAGCTTG
>CAILXE010000502.1 GCA_903838095.1 uncultured Chlorobiaceae bacterium | reverse complement strand
TTACATAACTCAGGCTCATGGTGAAGAAGTTGTTGAGCGTGCCCCCGGGGACCGTACCGCTTGGGGCATAATACGTATTTCCGGACGTGATCCAACTTCCAAAATTTACACCCAGGCCCGTACCGGTTGTAAACTGATTGGGCGCTAGGAGCAAGTCCGAGAATAGGGGCTTTATATTTCCCTCTGTCGTGATTTAGACCTTTTTTAAAAACTACGACTAAAAAAAAGGCACAACATACATTCCATCATCCCGAGAGCGATTTTTAAGCCGCCTTAAGGACGATTTTCCCCTGATTCATGCTTCTCAGCTCATTTATCATGGCTCTGGTGATCTTTTTTATGTTGTGTACTGCACAAATGAGCGAGAACTCCCCGGAGACTTTCTTGATCCCCCTCATGCTGAATCGTCTGAAGCCACCGTTCTTCATCTGACCGAACACCGGTTCAACAATGGTCTTTCGCCGGCCGTATATTTTTTTCGCGTGTTCACTCTGCATTTTGTCTCGCATCGATTGCCGCAGGCCTTCATAACTATCAGTGCTGATACTTCTCGGCTCGCCCTTCTTGGATGAACAACACTGGGCCTTCAACGGACAACCATCGCAGTCTTCTTTTTTCGCTTTGTAAATTTTCTTACCGTCGCTTGTTTCACTTTTTAACTCAAGCTGTTTTCCATTGGGACATGTATACTGGTCGTTGGCAGTTTCATACACAAATTGTTCTTTCGTCAACTTGTCCCTTTCCATAATTTCTTTCTCGCCTCTTCCAACGGCAACATATGCATCTATCTTGTGTTCTTCTATTGCCGTTAAATTGGTGCCGGAAAAATATCCGTTATCAACACTCATCTTCAACTCTTTCGGAAGCGGTCCGACAGTCTCAATCAATTCTTGTATCGCCGGTTGCAATTCCAGTTTATCGTTTGCGCGTTGACTCATGTGCTCGCCAACAATGATTTGAAACGCCGAATCAACGCTGACCTGCCCGTTGTATTTATAATCGAAGTCCCCCTTTGTGCCATTGACAGGCGGCGCATCGTGGTCTGAAAAACTTATTTGTTTCTTGTCTTCTATTGCCTGGCCGGGATGTGCTTCGTTTTCTCTTTTCTCGAGGGCTTCTTTTGCAGACCGTATTTTCTCCCGACGGCCGATCTTGAATCGTAAATCTTCCGGGATCTCATGCCCGGTTTTTTCTTTATACTTTCGATCTTCTTCTCCATCGCACGCTTCCGCCCTTTTAAGCAGGTCATCAATCTCTTGTGTCAACTCCGCCTCTTTGGCTTTCATGCGGCCGTAACTCATCGCCTTGTGCTTCGATGTATCGGCCTTGAATTTTGAGCCGTCGATGCTAATATGTCCCAACCGCACCAGTCCTGCCGTCATGGCAAGCATGACTGTTTGCTTAAAACAGTTCTTGAAAAACGCTATGTTATCTTTTCTGAAATCACTGATCACTCTGAAGTTGGGGAGTTGCATCTCGCCAACATACATAAAACCAATATCCACTTTCAGCTTCTCCGCTATTCTTCTCGAACTGAATATTCCCTGACTGTATGCATAGATGAGGATGCTGGTGAGCAATTTCGGATTATACGCGTTTTGTCCCAGGACACTGTAGCTCTGATGAAGGCTTGTTACATCAATTTGGTCTAAGAGGTCCTTATAGATAATGCATTCGTGATCTTCCGGCAGAAGGTCAAAGATGCTATCCGGAAAAAATGTCCTTTGGGAATATTCTGCCGGGGCGGGTTTGAATGGAATGATGCGGGTTACAGCTGTTCGTTTCTTTGGGGGCGTTGTTCCCATAGCCGATTGAGGCTGAGTATCGACGTCTGTCGCTGGTGGTTGTTGTTGATTCATAGCGGTTCTGTTCTATTATGGTTCAACTCAATGAGGTTCGTTTTCTCGAATGCTGTTGCATTTCATTGATGTTGTGTGCTATTCTCTCACGCAGTTGGTCGCCTGGCAAACGGAACCACTATTGAATTGAGCTTGCGTGTATTTAAAAATATTTAAAATATCTATCGCATGCAAGCATTATATATCCGTTATTGCAAATAACTCTGCCCTTTTTGAGCCCCATTCGCCAAATCATTGTCTATTCTCGGACACGCTCCTAGTGTTGGCGACGAAGGAACGATCCTGCGCACAACGAATGCGGCGTTGCCGGTGGAACTGATATCGTTTCTCGCATCCTCCAGAGGCAATGCTGTTGACCTGCGCTGGAATACGGCGACCGAAGTGAACAACTACGGATTTGAGATCGAACGAAAAACATCACACTCTCCGGCGTGGACGAAGATCGGCTTCATCGCCGGTAATGGGACCAGCAGTTCTCCGCACCGCTATGCCTTCTCCGATAACGCTGTGACAGGCGGCAAGCTGGTCTATCGTCTCAAGCAAGTGGACAATGGCGGAGCCTTCGAGTATTCGGGTGAATCCGAAGTAATCTCTGCACCCATTACCACGGTGCTGCATCAGAACTATCCCAATCCCTTTAATCCATCCACACTCATCGGCTACGATGTTGCGTCGGCAACCATGGTGCGTCTGGCCGTGTATGATATGCTCGGCAGGGAAGTGGCGCTGCTCGTCAACGGACAACACGACCAGGGCAGTTATACCGCGGAGTTTAG
>CAILXE010000501.1 GCA_903838095.1 uncultured Chlorobiaceae bacterium | reverse complement strand
TCAATGCCGCATCCGGTGTTGAGGTGGGAACTGATACAATATGGGAGTATACCAAGGAGTACTACAAGCCCACCATGTTTATTATGACAAAGCTTGATGCCGACCGCTCCAGCTTTAACAACACCATACAGGCACTTCAGGATCATTTCGGTCATCTTGTTACACCAATACAGTTTCCTGGTGATGAAGGAGTCGGGCACCATACCCTCATCGATGTCCTGCTGATGAAGCAGCTTGAGTTCAACCCCGACAAACCCGGCGGCGCCATTATCTCCGACATTCCCGACCTCTACCTTAAACGCGCGGAGGAACTCCATCAGCAGCTTGTCGAAGCCGTTGCCGAAACTGATGAAGTGCTGATGAACAAGTTTTTTGAGGAAGGCAATCTGACCGAGGAAGAGTTGAGAACCGGTATCAAGTCAGCCCTGGTAACCAGAACTTTTTTCCCTGTTTTCTGCACTTCCCCACTGCACCTGATCGGCACAGAAAGACTGCTGAGCGCTATCGTCAATCTCTGCCCGTCACCGATTGAACGTGGACCGGAACATGCCCTCTGTACCATCGATGAAACCAAAAGTCTGATTCAGCCAAATCCGGACGGACCAACCATTGCCTTTATCTTCAAAACAATGTCCGAACCACGCGTCGGAGAAATCTCCTATATCAGGGTCTATTCCGGTCATATCGAAACGGGACATGAACTGATTGACGTGCAGACAGGACAGCTTGAAAAGCTTGGACAGGTCTACACCATCCTTGGTCAAAAGAAAAATCCTGTTGAAAAGTTGCTGGCCGGAGATATCGGCATGGTGGTCAAGCTTAAAGATGCTCATACCAACGACACTCTTGCCGACAAAGGGACAAGTTGCCGGATCAGCCCGATTATTTTTCCAGTCCCAGTTCTCTCCACGGCGATCGTGCCCATTACACAGGGCGACGAAGAGAAAATCTCTGCCGGCCTGCATCATCTGCATGAAGAAGACCCAAGCTTTGCCATTGAACACGATGTCGAGTTTAACCAGACCATTCTCAAAACCCTTGGCGAAACTCACCTTGATACCATCATCAGCCGACTGCAAGTAAAATTCAATGTAAAGGTAGATATCGCTCCGATTAAAATACCCTACCGCGAAACCATCCGGACAGCATCTTCCGCCCAGGGCAAGTACAAAAAACAGTCCGGCGGAAAGGGTCAATATGGAGATGTCTGGGTAAGGCTTGAGCCCATGGCACGTGATACTGGATTTGAGTTTGCCAGCGAGGTCGTTGGCGGGGTTGTTCCAACAAGATATCTACCCGCTGTTGAAAAGGGAGTCAGAGAAACTATAACCAATGGAATCCTTGCAGGGTACCCGATTGTTGATCTTAAAGTCGTTGCTTATGACGGATCGTTTCACCCCGTCGACAGCTCCGAATTTGCCTTTAAAATAGCCGGCAGCATGGCATTAAAGAACGCCTTCGAAAAAGCAAGACCATTTCTGCTGGAACCTGTTTACGCGCTGGATGTTTACGCACCAGAGCAATATACCGGAGAAATCGTTGGTGATATTTCAAGTAAACGGGGCAAAATTCTTGGCATGGAATCTGACGTACAGATGCAGATCATCCACGCACTCATTCCACAGGCTGCGCTTACCACATTCCATCACGCATTGACAAGACTGACCCAGAGCAGAGCCCGGTACTCCTACCGTTTCAATCACTACGAAGAGGCTCCGCCCGATATCGCACAGCAGATCATTGCTGAAAAGGGTAATTGACACCGTCCGAATCTGCCATGAAAAACCCCTTGGGAAAGGGGTTTTTCATGTTTCTGTACCTCACCTCATTCCCTAAAGAGAGCCAAAAAGGGACTTTATCTTAAGCCACCAGACCATCCAGATTGCCTCACGAATATTTTTTTTGCTCATTTTCGATTTGCCAACCGAACGATCGACAAAAACAATAGGAATCTCCCTGACCGTAAACCCCTTTTTCCAGACCCTGAAGTTCATCTCAATCTGAAATGAATAGCCCTGGGAGTTTATCCGATCAAGATCAAGCGACCGCAACACCTCTGCGCTGAAACATTTAAAGCCACTTGTCGGATCAGCTACAGGCATTCCAGTAATCATGCGGGTATACACACTGGCCATTTTTGAAAGAACCAGCCTCCCGAGCGGCCAATTGACGACATTGACGGTATTATTCATATAGCGTGATCCAATAACAAGATGAGCATCGCCTTGAGTATCCAGAAAGTCTTGTATCACAGCAGGATCATGCGAATAATCGGCGTCCATTTCAATGATATATCGATAACCCTTCTGCAAGGCGTATTTAAAACCGGCAATGTAAGCGGTGCCAAGCCCCAGCTTTCCTTCCCGACTCATCAACTGAAGACCTCTCGTCGTACCCAGCATTGAGCGGACAATATCAGCCGTTCCATCCGGAGAGTTATCATCAATAACAAGAAGATCAACCGCACAGGGATAACGTGTTGCAAGTTCGCCCAACAGCCTGCCGATATTTTCGGCCTCGTTGTAGGTTGGAATAATGACAAGAACCTGCGCCACAGAGACTTTTTCACCAAAGCTCTTGATCTCAGATTGTTCCGGGGTAACTTGGGTTTGTTGCAACATGAAGGTTAATCATCATTCAAAATCGGATCAGGACGGGTTGCGCCTTTACCAGCGGGCGATCAAGGATGAACGCTGCACCCCTCTTCACCAAGAAAGATACAGATACTGTTTGCGTCAAATTTCAGAAACGAGCCGTTTTCAACCGTGTAACGGTCGATACATTCGGTCGTTGAAATCCCAAGATTCCGTGCAAGACGTGCTATCTCGAAAGGGTTTACCTGAATTTTTTTTGAACGACAGCACTTGCAGGCAGCACCTGCATGAAAAACTGAACGACGCCTGACTCTCAAGCTGAGTACGACGTAATGGTATCATGCTGAATATTCCTTCTCATGATCGTGACGGTCGCCCAATGAGCTCGTTTATAATGATACAGCATTTTTTTCTGATCTTGCACATGAAATTCTGGACTTTTCCCTACGCCTTTTATTTTTGCTTCACTCATCGCCACATCCCAACTCCGCTTCAATCTGCTCGATACTCGGCAGGGATGACTGGAATTCTATCGGCAGGTTTTTGGTAATCATGTATTCACTGACACCAATCGGCTTGTGAATATCCTTGAGAGCATATTCCACCACCACGGAATTTGTGAAACAGCTTGTTGCGCAATTGCATTCGTTCCTGACCAGAACCGATACCACTGGCGCATCAACTCCAGATTCTCCGCAATTGCCTTGTTCAGCTCAGCTTCTTTCACCAACTGCGATTCAAATTCAGCCTTCAATGCGACAAATACTTGAGAACTCAAACAGGTTTGTCAACAGCCTGCATTTCAGCCAGCAGGGTTTCGGGCGCAATATCCTGCTGGTAAGGCCAGGTCACTGAACCATTTTTTACCCCGACCTGATTGAAATAGTTGATGTCTCGCAGCTCCCTGAACACCCCGAAATCAAGATAGGGAGTGACATCAAAGATACCCTTTCGCCCTGCCACCGTCTCGACGTAGATTTTATAGTCGGGCAGTGGCTTTACTTTTTTAATATCCCAGTACATGGCTTTTTCCCACAGATCAATTATGTATTTGTTCTCAAGTGACACCTTAAGTTAGCGGTAATTCGTCATAAAGTAAAATTACCGAGCGATACAATTCCTGCATGGCACGACTCAATCCTTCAGCACCCTGTCCAGCACTGCCACAATTCTCCCCGCAGCGGCTCCATCCCATTTTTCAGGAATTTTTGAGCGACTTGTCCCGTGTTTATGATCACCGGGATGAAGAATATCGTGGATGCGGCTTTTGATATCATCCTCATCGAGAGCGACCAGCACGTTGGTGCCAATTTCGATCGTGGCAGGACGCGAAGAGCTCTCCATAATGGTGAGGCAGGGAACATTCATGACGGTGGCTTCCGACTGCATCTCTTCGATGTCGGTAAGCAGCAGCATGGAATCCCTGAGCAGCTTCAGGAGCGAGGAGTGTGCAGGAGGCGCAATGAGCTTCACTCCCTCAATTGCGCTGAACGACTCCCCTGTGTGGTGCTGCTGCATCACAGCATCAAGCTCGGAGCCCAGCGGCATGACGACGGTGATTTTATCGGAAATTTCTTGAAGAAGCCGGTGCATCATAGCAAGCGACTCTTTATCTGAGAAACGGCCCGACGGACTCAGGAGCACAAGGGCATATTTTTTTGGTTTGACTTCCGTAACCACTGATACTTCAGAATGGTTCGCCTGTTCCATCAATGCGACAAGGCTGTCAATGATCAGGTTGCCGGTAAAAAAGACCTTTTCATCAGCAACACCTTCATTGATAAGGTTATACTCTCCACTATGCTCGCTGACAAAGTGAAGATCAGCCATGGCATCAATGACGACGCGGTGAACTTCTTCTGCGTCTGAACGCTCGTAGCTCCGCAGCCCGGCATCAACGGCGGCAACGGGCAGGCCGAGCTTCGCAGCGGTAATGGCCGCACCGAAAGCTGCATCGTCGCAACCGCAGACCAGCACGAGATCGGGTTGTTCTTTCCGCATGATTTTTTCCATACCGGTCATCGCCGAAGCCAGTTGTTCGACCGGCGTTCCTTTTGGGAGCCTGATGGTATGATCTGCTTCGCCAATATTGAAACTTGTGGCAAGTTCAGCGCTGATGGGCTCCGCGCCTTCCTGAACGGCAAGCAGCACCACCGGCTGACAGGTTGCCTTGTTTTTCAATGCTTTATAGAGCGGTGCAAGCAAAAGAGTGCCAGGCCTGCCGCCAGCGGCCAATAGTAATTTTTTCACAGTAAAAACAAAGCTTTGTTACATTGTAGAAAATCAATCTTCGGGACAACTATCAATATCATTATCTGCTCCTATGCGAAGAGTTTTTTCAGCCATATTCCTGACCGCCTCTCTCGTTATGTTTCAGACTCTCCTGTTCCCGGCTCTGAACTATAATAAACTCCATGCGGAAAAAAAGAAAATTATTCTCCAGCACGCTGACACGATTGAAGGTGGCGAGACAGCCGCCGGAAGTTATCGGTCGGTCATCGGCAATGTGGTTTTTCTGCAAGATTCGTTGACACTGAAGTGCGACAGTGCCACTGATTATGAGCAGGAGAATAAAATTGTGCTGAAGGGAAATGTTTTTTTTACCGATAATTCGGTCGAAATTTATGGGGAAAATGGGGTTTACTATCCTGATCGGGGAGTTGGTGAGTTAACCGGTAATGTGCGGGGGCGGATGGCGGAGAATTCGCTTGTCAGCAAAGCGCGGAAAGCTTTGGTCAACAGGGTTACCAGTCAGATTACGCTGTACGATGATGTCATTGCCTGGCATGACCACCAGCAGATCAGCGGAGACACTATTCTTCTGCATTTCAAGGAATCCGGCGACAGCAAAAAACACAAAAGTATTGATGAAATCGAAGTGCTTGGCAATGCGTTTATTGCCGCCCGTGACACACTTTCCACCTCTCCGGTCGTGTACGACCAGTTCAGCGGAAAAAACATGCGCATTCAATTCAACGACAACTCAAAAATCAGAGGGATAACACTCACCACACAGGCTGAAAGTCTTTATCACCTTTATGATGACAAGCGGAACCCTTCCGGTATCAACTATTCGAGCGGAGATATCATACAAATGTTCTTTAAAAATGGCATTCTGAACAAGGTCAAGGTAATGGGCAGTGTCGAAGGAAGGCAGTATCCCGAAAGTTTCAGGGGAAACAAGAGCATCAATCTTTCAAAGTTTGCCTGGAGAGAAGGAGAAAATCCATTCAGACAGAAGAAAAGCCTCCCTTGATGGCGAGGCTTTCCAAAAAGGTGTTTTACTTTGCCAGAGGACAGGAGCCGCCAGAACAGCCTGCGGTGGCACAGGGAGCTGGAGCGGCCGGGGCTGCAGATGGCTTTCCGCTGGCATAATCTGTTTTATAAAAACCTGATCCCTTCAGCACAAATCCGCCTTCTGCCGTGATGACCCGTTCAAACGTCTCTTTTTCACATTTCGGACAGAGAGTCAAAGAATCATCGCTCATTTTCTGGACTATTTCAAGCTCATTTCCACAAGTGGTACAACGGTACTGGTACGTCGGCATATCTATTTTTCTCCTTGATTAATCGCGTTCTTACTGTTTTACATTTCAGATTGCAGTGTTGATGCTGCGTTTTCGTATATAATTATATTTCATAACATATAAAAGTTCAAGCCGTGATTGTCAAAACCCGCGCCGTGATCCTGCGGGAAACAAAATACCGTGATCAATCCAGAATCTGCTCGATCTACACCCGCGAGTTCGGCAAAATGACGGTTATCATCAAAGGTGCCCGAAATCCGAAAAACAAGCTGTCAGGAATCTTCAGCATCGGAAATGTTCTCGATATTGTCATCTATAAAAAAAACGCCCGCGATATTCAACTCGTCAGTGATGGGAACCTTGTTTTAAGCCCAATGGTTCCCGAGCCGGATATGGAGCGTTTTGCCATTCTTTATCGAATCATCGATCTGGTCAGGCAGACAACGGAAAAT
Organism: uncultured Chlorobiaceae bacterium; assembly: GCA_903838095.1. Taxonomy (GTDB): domain Bacteria; phylum Bacteroidota; class Chlorobiia; order Chlorobiales; family Chlorobiaceae; genus Chlorobium. Next base: position 1,786 of record CAILXE010000501.1, on the reverse strand, counting down.
GGCGAAAAAAGCATCCCCCTGTTCACTCTTTTACATGGAACGCTTGAGCAGCTCTACCGGGCCGGGGTTAATTTCCGGCAGCTCTATGCCTGGTTTCTCCTGCGATTTGTCTCAGTGCTTGGTTTTCAGCCATCTCTGCAAAGATGCGTTTTCAGTGGGGAGGAGCTGACACAGGCGATCAAGACCCTGAAGCTGACAGAGCTTTATTTTGTGATGAATCCTGGTGGCCTGGCACTACCCGGAGCTGCTGGTGAAAACTTTTCAGGGAAAAAGCTTGTTCCGGTGCGCCTTGCCATGCAGTTGAGCACTCTTGCCGCAACACCCTTGCCTGCCGGAGACGCTCTTATTGCCGACAGCGCCGATATTGAGATGCTGTGCGATCTGCTGCATGAGTACTGTACCGTACATCTGGAGCATGTCCGGTCGCGCAATAACATTGCAATCGTGACGCAAATGCTTGGGCAATAGCGCTTCCTTCATTTTTTGGGGTTTTATATCTTCTGGAGTATTTCTATCTTGACCGGACATTTTATTTCCTTTTGTAACCTCTTGTTCAATCCTAAACTGCATTTTCCGACATGCCTCAACTCACCAAATCCATTGAACTCTTTGAAAAAGCAAAGAAGTTTATCCCAGGCGGCGTAAACTCTCCGGTACGAGCATTCAAATCCGTTGGCGGAACTCCAGTCTACATGGCCAAAGGGTCGGGAGCATACATGACCGACGTTGATGGCAACACCTATCTTGACTACGTCGGGTCATGGGGGCCATTTATTCTTGGCAGCATGCACCCCAGAATCACCGCAGCGCTTGAGTATACCCTTAAAAATATTGGCACCAGTTTTGGTACCCCGATTGAGATGGAAATCGAGATTGCCGAGCTTCTCTGCAAAATTGTTCCGTCACTTGAAATGGTGCGTATGGTCAACAGCGGTACCGAAGCCACCATGTCGGCGGTTCGTCTGGCTCGCGGCTACACCGGACGCGATAAAATCATCAAATTTGAAGGCTGCTACCATGGCCATGGGGACAGCTTCCTCATCAAGGCTGGTTCAGGCGCCCTGACGCTCGGCGCTCCCGACAGCCCCGGCGTTACCAAAGGCACCGCGATGGATACGCTCAATGCAACCTACAATGATATTGAGTCGGTAAAACTGCTCGTCAATGAGAACAAAGGCAATATTGCGGCCATTATCATTGAGCCTGTTGCAGGAAACACCGGCGTTATCCCGGCAAAACCCGGATTCCTTGCTGATCTTCGCACACTTTGCGACCAGGAAGGCATTGTGCTGATTTTCGATGAAGTGATGTGCGGCTTCCGCGTGGCACTTGGCGGAGCACAGAGTCTCTACGGCGTCACGCCTGACTTGACCACCATGGGCAAGATTATCGGCGGCGGCCTTCCTGTCGGAGCATTTGGCGGCAAACGCCAGATCATGGAGCGTGTTGCTCCGCTTGGCGACGTCTATCAGGCAGGCACCCTTTCAGGCAACCCGCTGGCGCTGACCGCAGGCCTTGAAACCCTGAAAATCCTGATTGAAGAGAATCCTTATCCTGAGCTTGAAAGAAAAGCGGTCATCATTGAAGAGGGATTCAGTGACAACCTGAAAAAGCTTGGCCTGAACTATGTGCAGAACCGTGTCGGCTCCATGTCCTGCCTCTTCTTTACCGGAACTCCGGTCGTTGACTATTCAACCGCCGTCACCGCCGATGTCAAGAGACATGGGAAATACTTCCATTCCATGCTTGATCAGGGCATTTACCTTGCTCCTTCACAGTTCGAAGC
>CAILXE010000500.1 GCA_903838095.1 uncultured Chlorobiaceae bacterium | reverse complement strand
TTTAAGGCATTATTTCAGGACATTGCCTCACTGCAAGATGTTTGGCGTTTTTCTACGGTTAACACCCATGACGTCGATTTTGTCCATTTCAGACAACGCTCTGAATGGTTGCAGTTTACCGGCCTGCATGACAAGAATGGCCATGAAATTTTTGAGGGCGATCTTTTACGCTGGGACAAGTTTGTTGTTGAAGTCGTTTACTCTTCCGGCAGTTTCAGGGTACTCAATGACGGGAACTCCGACATGCTCCTCTGGTTTTGTTTACCCGAGTGTACCGTAATCGGTAACAAATATGAAAAGAGGGTCAAGCCATAATGCCACGGTACGCTCACTCATACGTCCGGCTTGTCAACATGGTGTTCTATGCCCACCACGGCGTTTTGAAGGAAGAGCATACCGTTGGCGCAAAATATGAGGTCGATGCTGAGCTTGTTTTCAACTTTACTGATGCCGCTCAACATGACGACATTACGAAAACTATTGATTACGGCATAGTCTACAGAACCATACGAGAAGCACTGACCCTGAAGAAATTTTTTCTTATTGAAGCAGTCGCTTATGAAATCGCAAGCGACCTTCTTCGTGACTTTCCGGTTCTCGACAAAGCCACCATAAATGTCCGAAAACGAAATCCTCCCGTTGACGGCATCTGTGATTATGCCGAAGCCTGTTATTCTGCTATCCGTCACTGACATTCATGCCGAAACACCAGGTATTTATAGGAATAGGCTCCAATATCGGGAAACGCCTCTGCCATCTGCAGGAAGCCGTCGACCAGCTCGCTTGTCTCGAAGAAACATCTCTCTGTGCAGTGTCATCTATTTATATGACAGAACCAATCGGTGTAACCGAGCAAAATCGCTTCTTTAATGGCGTGATCCTGCTGGAGACCGAACTTGCTCCTGAAAAGCTTCGGCAACAGTGCAAGACGATTGAACAGGAGTTGGGACGACCGGACACCTATCCTCGATGGAGCTCAAGAGTTATTGACCTTGATATTCTGCTCTATGACAATATGTCTCTTCATACTGAAACACTTTTAATCCCACATCCCGAGCTGCACCGTCGAAAATTTGTTCTGGTCCCTCTGCTCGACATTGCCAATCCTGTTCACCCCGTCATGCGGTTAAACATTCGACAGCTTCTCGAATGCTGTGACGATCGATCGGTACTGATCAGGATAAAAGAAACGGTAGAGATGAAAAAAAAACGGACTGCCAATTGAAGCAGTCCGCCTTGTAAAAGAAATGACTTGTGAAAAACCTGTTCAGTTCGCTCAGTTGGCAAAAGTAATATTGAGGTTGCCTTCAATAAAATCAGCTCCTTCGGTTTTTCGGCCCACAAGAACGTTTGGAAGAATAATGCTTTTGCGGAAATTATTGATATCCACAAGCAGTTCATCTCCTTTGATATTCACATTAAGCTTCTTCACCTCAACATTCGGCAGATAAAGGCTCAAAACATATTTGCCGTTAATTTTGTCCAGCATCTGGGTTTTGTCACTACTGTAAAGAATATCTGCCGGATTTTTGTCGCCAAACATCTCCTGGCTTAACGTATAGAGCCTGTCGGTATTGATAATTTCTGCGGTTGATTGTTTTACCCTGAAAATCGGCACAGGATAAAAACAGTTTTCAATCACTTTGAGATACTTGCTCTGAATATCAATAAGGCTCTGCAGATAGTTGTCGGAAGAGCTTTCGGGTAAAATTTTGTTGACTACGGCAGCATCCAGCTTATAGCCAAACAAGTTGAGGTAGGTTTGTACCCGCAATGCTTCCTTGATAACCATATTTTCAGGATTAAGAACAACCCTGAAAGTCGTTATGGCTTTATCCTGAAGCATGGCATGAAGCTCTTTCATGTGATCATTCACCTCTGGCATCAGCTTGAAGATATTCTTCTTCGGCATAAACTTGTTCAGAAGAGGCGCTGCAAAACCAATAGCTTTGGCATGCCATCCACCAATTTTATCCGCATACCATCCATAAGATTCGGGCATACCAAGCAAACGCATGGTTTCACCGGTAGGGGCCGCATCCACAACCACGACATCATAATTACCTGATTTGGCCGCTTTCCAGATATAGCGAAGACTGATCATCTCCTCCATACCGGGCATGATTGCAAGCTCTTCTGCAACAACTTCATTAGCGCCGTCATGCATTAAAATCGATGAGAAATAGGAATAAAGTTCCGTCCAGTTTTCCCTGATTTCAGCAAGAACATTCACCTCCATGGCAAAGAGATTTTTTTCAACTTCGACTGGTGTTGATGAAAGCTCAGCATTCAAGGCA
>CAILXE010000499.1 GCA_903838095.1 uncultured Chlorobiaceae bacterium | reverse complement strand
GTTTCAAATCAACCTGTAAAAGGAACTGCAAGACATCTTTGACTCTTGTCGGACCGATGGAGTTTACAGCCGGGGATATTATTGCCCAGGAGGGTGAGTTCGAAGTCTTGAATAAAGAGATGTACATTGCGACCATCAATGCAGGTGTGACTCTTAAAATTGACCTCTATATTGGACGAGGTCGAGGTTATATGCCTGCCGAGGATAACAGACCGGAAGGCATGCCTATCGGTTATATAGCAATTGATGCTATATACACTCCGATAAGAAATGTAAAGTTTACCGTTGAGAATACACGTGTCGGTCAGCGTACCGATTATGAAAAAATGATTCTTGATGTTGAGACAGATGGTTCCGTAAGTCCTGACGATTCTATCAGCCTGGCAGGCAAGATTATTACGGAGCATGTCATGTTCTTCGCCAATTTCTCACCGACCGAGGAAGAGTTTACTGAGGAGGAGTTCAAGCAGCAGGATGACGAGTTTGAAACCATGCGCAGGCTGTTCAACACCAAAATTGAGGATCTTGATCTTTCAGTTCGCTCGCATAATTGCCTCAGGCTGGCCGAAATTGATACTATTGGTGAACTTGTTTCTCACAAGGAAGATGAATTGCTGAATTATAAAAATTTCGGCAAGAAGTCACTGACAGAACTGAAAGAGCAGCTTGAGAAATTCGATCTCAAGTTTGGTATGGATACTACCAAGTATCAGATGAAATAATAAGTTTAGTAACCGTTTTTTTGAATTATTGAGATCAGGAAACAGTCATGCGTAAAGTTAAGCCAGTAAGAAAACTTGGAAGAACCGCAGCTCATAGAAAGGCGACGCTCAGCAATCTCTCGACCCAATTACTTGTTTACAAGCGAATTGAGACGACAGAAGCTAAAGCCAAGGAGACCAGAAGGGTAGTTGAGAAAATCATTACCAAAGCCCGGAAAGGTACGGTTCATGCGCAGCGTGAAATTTTCAAGGACATTCGGGATAAACAGGCGATAAGAATTCTTTTTGAAGAGATTGTTGCCAAAGTCGGGTCCCGTAATGGCGGGTACACCAGAGTGATCAAGCTTGCTCCCCGTTATGGCGATGCAGCAAAAATGGCAGTGATTGAACTGGTTGATTATACAGAAGCTCCATCACAGACTCAGAAGACCGGGAAACAGGATCGGGCAAAACGAGTCAAAGGTTCAAAGAAAACTGCTGAAGCTGCTTCCACAGCAGAGTAACTCATTGTTCGCCACACTTACTGATAGTCATTGCATGCAGAAAAGAAATTATCTGTATGCAATGACTATTTTCTTTTCCGAGAAATAAGGGCTGATCCCATTAATAGGATGTTGTTCTATCTTTACGGGGAAGCCAAAGGTATTGTTGCTTGAACTCAGTGCTTTCTCTATTTCACCGTCGAGATTTCCTCCCTTGAGGCAGATCAGTATCCCCTTTGGTTTCAAAAGTCTGCCAGCATAGGCGCAGAGCTTATCGAGAGAGGCGACCTGCCTGGAGAGGATGGTATCAAAAACAACATCATCGAGTTCTTCAACTCTTGAATGAATGGCAACCGCGTTTTTAATACCAAGTTCTTTGATCATCTCCTGACAGGCCATAATCTTTTTCCCTGTCGAGTCCACAAGAAGAAAATGTGTTTGGGGAAAAATGATGGCAAGCGGAATTCCCGGGAGCCCTCCTCCTGTTCCAAGATCAAGAACCTGCTCGCCGTTACTGAAAGAGTGATACAGGGTAATCAAGAGAGAATGAAAAATGTGTTTGATCATGACAGGAGCCTCTTCCTTTCGGCTGATCAGGTTAAACTTTTTGTTCCACTGGTCAAGGCAGCCTCCATAGGCAAGCAGTTGCTGAAGCATCGCTGGTTCGATCTCTATTGCCTGTTCGGCACATAAAGTCTGGAGTGTCGTCAATTCATCATTCATTTGTTCATCATTGATAATCCCTTTAAGAGTAAGTGGTTTAGCAAAAAAACAATATTTTGCAGTGAATGGCAAATCGGTGTCGACGATTGTCTTTTATCCGCCACATCTTTTGTACAGAAATATTACTAAATTACACAACATGTTAAATACTGCTGTGTTTTCTTCTACACAATTCGTGATTAAGTAAAGTATTATGAGTAATGGTTCCGGCTCTCATGTCTATGCTGTTATTATGGCAGGTGGATTCGGCAAGAAGCTTTGGCCTGTGTCAAGGAAAAAAATGCCAAAGCAGTTTGTTGATTTATTGGACGATGGAACAATGATTGCCAAAACGGTTCAGCGCATCTCCGGCTTAGTGGAAGAAGAACATATTTTTATCATTACCAGCGAATTGGGGCGTTCACTACTGGCTAAATCATTCAGCAGTTTTTCACAGGCAAATATTCTTGTGGAGCCGGCCAGTCGTAATACTGCCCCCTGTATTGCTCTTGCAACAGCACATATAAAAAAAAGAGATCCTGATGCGGTGACCATTGTGCTGCCATCTGATCATCTTGTGTCGGATCGCAAGGCATTTATCGATATTGTTAAGGCAGGGATTGAGGTTGCCAGCGAAAAGAAGGGGCTGGTGACCATAGGGATTAAGCCCGACAGGCCTGAAACTGCCTATGGCTATATTCAGGCAAATGGGGAGCTCTCGCTACCAGCAGATTGTTCCTCTGATTCTGATTTTCGTTTGTTCAGAGTAAAGGCTTTTGCAGAAAAGCCGGACTACATGACGGCGGTTGAGTTTCTTGAAAGCCATGACTTTTATTGGAACAGCGGGATTTTTATCTGGCATCTTGATGCTATATCCAGAGAGTTTGAACGCTCCATGCCCGATTTGTACAAGGATCTTCTCAATATTTATCAAAGTCTTGGCTCTCAGAGTGAACACAAGGTTATTGAAGATGTTTACTCATGGATTCATCCTCTCTCTATTGATTATGGTATTATGGAGAAGGCTGAAACGGTTTTTGTCCTGACAGGAGAGTTCGGCTGGACTGATCTTGGATGCTGGGATGAAGTTCTGAAAGTTGCCGGAAGCCGGAATGTAGTGGACGACAAAAAAACCGACAAACGTCAGGTGCAGGTTGACTGCGAAAATGTCTTTGTGAAAAATACCGCAAACAAAGTTGTCTGTACAATCGGTTTAAAGGATATTATTATTGTCGAGACTCCAGACGCGTTGTTAATTTGCAGCAAAGGCCACTCACACCGGGTGCGTGACGTCGTCGATACGCTCAGGCGTGAAGGGCTTGAGGAGTACCTTTAAGCATCGGACTTTTTTAAGACCAGATGACCCCGTCTTTTGTATCCTTGATCTCGATACCTGCCTCAAGAAGCTGGTCTCGTATCTTGTCACTGAGCGCAAAATCCTTACTCTTTCTTGCTTCGATTCTTAGATCG
>CAILXE010000498.1 GCA_903838095.1 uncultured Chlorobiaceae bacterium | reverse complement strand
GCACGGCTTTTGCTGAAGCTGAAAATATTTTTGGCCTGAGCGCCATTTTGCCCGTTCATTCGTCTGATCAGAAAGACGTAGACAAGACCAAAGATGATCCATGGGGCAAACAGCACCAAAAAAGTGTTCAGTGCACTGGAACCCTCTTCGACCTTAAGCAGGATGCCCTTGTCGGTGAGAAGGTCTGCTTGTTCAAGAGTGAATGAAGGTATTCTTACGGAAAATCGATCGCTCGGAATGCTTGTGCCATTGATCAGTTTCAGTGGTATTGATGAACCAAGTTTGCCGTTCAGGATCGCCGATTTATCCTCATAAATTTTTACCGTTACCTCAGTGACAAGGGCACGGGAGACAACGGATTTGTATTCGTTATAGTTTATTTCAGGGCCATTGGGGTTTGCAAAAAATCGTTGAAACACAAACAGCATCAAAAGTCCAATCATGATAAAAATGAGAAAGCGAGGAAATTTTTCTACGGGTCCGCGTTCCTCATCAATGACAGGCTTGAATTTATTTCGGAAAGTCTCTTTTTCCCGTCTCTTTACTGGATTTTCAGGCATAAAACTGGAGGAGTGTTGATATAAAATCTAACTTACTACTTTAAAAGTAATTATAAGAAAAACAACATTCGAAAATAAATAGTTTGTCAAGAATTGTTTACCGTACAGAAAAGTTGCGTTTCCGGCGGTTGATTCCAGGAGTTTTTGGTTAATCTTTTTCTTGTGCCTGAATGCAGTCAGTTTTTCTTAAATTCACTGCTCTTGAATAGTTCACTCTCAACAATTAACAGTTACAACGCTTATTATGGTTGGTCAAAGGGTTAGAACCAGGTTTGCACCTTCTCCGACAGGGTACTTGCATGTTGGAGGATTGAGAACCGCACTGTATAACTACCTGTACGCAAAAAAGATGGGTGGCGACTTCATTATCAGAATTGAAGACACCGATCAAAGCAGAAAGGTCGAGGGGGCGCAGAGAGATCTTATCAAGACTCTTGAGTGGGCGGGCATTGTCGCCGACGAAAGTCCTGAACATGGTGGAAATTTTGGCCCCTATATTCAGTCAGAGAGGCTTGGTATCTATGACGGCTATTGTAAACAATTGCTTGACGACCACCATGCTTATTATTGTTTTGCGTCGCATGAGGAGCTTGAAGAAAACAGGCAGCTTCAGATAAAACAGGGAGTTCAGCCGAAATACAACCGAAAATGGCTTCCTGAAGAGATGGGTGGCTCCATGCCTCAAGGCATTATCCAGAAAAAACTGGATGAGGGAGCTCCCTATGTTATTCGCATGAAGGTGCCCGATTATGTTTCTGTCTGGTTTGAAGATATTATACGAGGTCCGGTTGAATTTGATTCAGCAACTATTGATGATCAGGTGCTGATGAAGTCTGACGGATTTCCAACCTACCATTTTGCCAGTGTCATTGATGATCACCTGATGGGATTTACCCATATCATCAGAGGCGAGGAGTGGTTATCCTCAATGCCGAAGCATCTGCTTCTTTACGAGTTTTTTGGCTGGGAGCCGCCAAAGGTAGCCCATCTGCCCCTGCTGCTTAACCCTGATCGCTCAAAACTCAGCAAAAGACAAGGGGATGTTGCGGTTGAGGATTATATCCGCAAGGGATACAGCAGTGATGCTATAGTCAATTTTGTCGCCATGCTCGGCTGGAATGAAGGGGAGGGCAGCGAGCAGGAGGTTTATAGCATGAAGGAGCTTATTGAGAAGTTTTCGCTGGAGCGGGTCGGCAAAGCCGGAGCGGTATTCAATATTGATAAATTGAACTGGCTTGAAAAACAGTATATCAAGAACCGTCCGACAG
>CAILXE010000497.1 GCA_903838095.1 uncultured Chlorobiaceae bacterium | reverse complement strand
TTTGTTGGGTACTCTGTGGTATGACTATATTCGCTTCAAGGGGTTCCATTGATATTGTGCCTTTATTGTTGATCTTAACTACCAATAATATAAGCAATTGCGATATCTTTTGCGCCCCTTTTTTATTGTTTTGATGAATAATTCAGGCTATCAATCGTTTTGAGCCAATGTGTGCAGGGAAACTCGGTGCTGTTGCAAACCTAAACCCATGGCACACCCATTTCAAAGTCAAGCTTTACCAAACTCTTCGATAAAGCTTCTCCAGAAAAGCATTATCTTTTTTACAGAATATCTCTACCTTGAATCAAGATGTTGCTTGAGGTTTCGACAGCAATTAATCTTTCCTCTATTCATAACATCAATAAATTATGTTAGCAAGAACAATACTGAAAGTTGCCTCTCAGATTCCATGGGATAAAGTGATTGAGCTTGCGCCAACAATTGCAGAGAGGGCAGGAACTCTCTGGACTACCATTAAAAATAAAAAAAAGCCTCTTTCAGTTGATGAGAGCAGTGTTTATGCCTCATATAGCACAGAGTTATCAGAGAGTGATATTCTTAAAGGACGGCTGGATCTATTGGCACAAAGAGTGGAAAGTTTGGAGGAGCAACTACAGGCGTCGTCTGGATTGCTCAAGACATTGGCCGAACAGAATACGTCGTTGGTGCAACGGATGGAGCTGCATAGAATCGGTCTCATTCGTCAAACTCTCATTTTTTCGGGAGTTGGTGCTGTATTGGCAGGAATGATCGTTTTCCTCTTTATTCGGTAGTGATGAGAAGAGTTTGGATTGTCGAGCCGGGTAACGTTAAGCTATCATATTTAATCTTGATGAAGCAATGGTGCAGGTTAGCTCTGCTCATTGTGCAGTGCTGTCATCACCGCTCCGGTTTGATGAGCAGCAACGGAATCGTGGTTTTTTGACGAAGAGTTCTTGAAACGCTTCCGAAAAGAATTCTTTCGGGCAGACGGTGGCCATGCATCGCCATTGCAAGAAGGTCATAACTGTTTTCTTCAATCTCACTGAGAATCTCTTTTTCCGGTTCTCCGCTCCGGATAAGAGCATGGCATTCAACGCCTGCATCACCCAATATCTTCTCAAATCTGGCAAGGGTAATCACAGACTGTTCTCGTAAATATCGCTCCTGATCGAGAGTGTGCGAATGGACGACATGCAGCAGGTGCAGGGTGGCGCCAAGCTGAAGCGCAAGTGATGATACGTGTTCAATGATAACCTCATCAACTGGCGAGCAGTCGATAGCAACAAGGATCTTTTTATAAAGAGGCATATCAGTTTCCCTGGGTTACGGTCGTATACAAAAAATAGATATTGAGGGCAATAACTGTCACGGATATGAGTGATGCTGCTGCAAACTCGATATTATGGCTGCGAAACCTGCCCATCAGTTTTTGATTTCGGCTGAGAATGAGAAGAGGCAGCAGAGTGAACGGGAGCTGGATACTTAAAATGACCTGACTGAAAATCAGAATCTTATAGCTCTCGATGCTGAACAAAATAATCATGAATGCCGGAATGGCCGTCACAAAAACGGAGAGCCGATACAAGGGTGTTTGGGGATCTTCCGGCTTACCCAGAAATCCTGTGATGACATCGGCTTCTGCCATTGAAGATGTCATGGATGAGCCAACACCTGAAAAAATAAGCGCTATGGCAAATAACAGGCTGGCATAGTGACCTACAATTGGGATCAATGTTGCCGAAGCTTGTTCGAGAGTGTTGACCGGGATCGTATTTTTAAAGAAGATTGCTGCCGCAACGATGATCATGGAAGAGTTGACAATCCAGCCCAGAGTCATGGCAAGAAGGGTGTCCATTTTTTCGTATCGGAGCAAATCCATCTTCTCTTCTGCAGAAATGCCCCATTTCCGGCTGTGAATGACGTTGGAGTGCAGAAATATGTTGTGAGGCATGACCAGTGCGCCAAGAATAGCGAGCGCTATATAAATACTTTCGCTGCGCACTTTTGGTACGACGATTGCTGTCGCTGTTGCTGTCCAGTCCGGTTTTACCATCCAAAGCTCTGCCAGATAACATAAGGTGATAATGCCAAGAAAGCTGACAATAATTGTTTCAATTCGGTGATACCGTTGACTTATAACCAGAAAAATCTTGAGAAGAAGCGTTATCAGTGATCCCGCCCAGAGGGGGATGCCAAACAGGAGACTGAACCCTATGCCGCCACCCAGAAGCTCAGCGACATCAGTTGCAATACAGGCCAGAACGACAGTTAAACCAAGAAATGCGGTCACAGGTTTCGGAAAAGAGTCGCGGATGTTGACCGCCAGTGATTTTCCTGTGGCTATGCCGAGTTTTGCTGCGATATGCTGAATAATAATCAGCATGATGGTGCCGAGAGTAACAACCCAGAGTAATTCGTAGCCGAATTTTGCTCCTCCCTCAATGTTGGTGGCCCAGTTGCCAGGATCGACAAAACCAACGGTAACAAGAAACCCTGGGCCGAGAAAGCTGAGCAGTGTTTTGAGAGAAAATTCTTTTTTTATCTTTTTTTGCATGAGTGAGATTCACTTTATGGTAACTCTTGAGAGTCAGGCGTGTTCATGTTCAGTCTGAAAGCTTTTTCCTGGAGACTTGAGACGTACCAGAATACCTGCCAGCATGACCAGTGCATTGATGGTGCCAACGACAATGAATGGCGCTTTTGGACTGATGGAATCAAACAGCCTTCCTCCAATGGTTGTGATAACCAGAATTCCTATGGCGCCACTGATGTTGAACATACCGATGACTGATCCTCGTTCAGCCTTTGGTGCCTCTTGCCCAATCAGCGACTGTGCACCGAGAAACGAGCTTATCTGGCCAATGCCGAGCAGCACAAAAAAGATGATTGAGGTCGGTTCATGAGGATTGCCGATGAAACCCAGCGAAAGATACCCGATGCTGGCCAGAGACATGCAGAGAGCAAGTGCGGTGACCCGGTTCCAGCGGTCGATCAGCGGTCCGATAACCGGAGCCCACAGTAATGCAGCGGCTTGTGAGATGATAAAAATCATCATGCCTTTTTTGACTGCTTCAGCGGGCGCCATTCCCATGGCAATACCCGAGGTTGTTCCCCAAAGAGGAAGAAAAGTGCCGATAATGGATTGATCTCCCCGTGCCACAAATGCTGCTGCGTAAGAGAGCAGGATTCTTGGATTCTTCGCACAACTGATTCCACTGGTGAACAGTGCCCGAAGCGGAGGACGCTCTTTCTTGCTGACGGGAGTGCCTCCCTTTAGCCCAAAGCCAACAACTATTGCGGAAACAAGTCCGACTCCGGCAATGCCAAGGTGGGTGTAAATTCCTGCCTCATTGCCGCTGAACCCATTTGCGACAAACTTTTGTGGTAATCCGCCAAAAAAGCTGTTCAGCACGACAATACCGAGTCCATTGAGAAACCCCGTTATAGCAATAAGTTTGCCTCTTGATCGTTCGGCAGGATAGTCAATCATGACGGTTGAGAGTGCGCCGGTGACAGCGACAATTCCAAATGCATAGATTATCCTGCAAAGAGTTAAATCAGTGATGGAGCGGGAAAATGGATACAGTGCATAAGCCAGTGCAAGAAGAATAAAACCGGCGGAGTATATCGGTTTTCGTCCTGTCCGATCCATCAGCACCCCGGCGGGTATAAAAAAAATCAGGGTGATCACCTCTGTCCAGAAAACAAGATCGCCACTGATGGCTCCTTGCTGAGACGTCGGAATCTTCAGATGTTCATTGAGAATGTATGCCTGCCCGATTGAAACAAACGTTATCATGCCGATTGAAAAAAAAGCGGCATAAAGATAGGTTAGGCCATGGCGTGGAAGCACCGAAGGAGCAAGAGTAATCGGCCCAAGGGAATGGAACGATGCGGATTGTTTCATGGCGAAGGCTGTCGTTTGTGGCCG
>CAILXE010000496.1 GCA_903838095.1 uncultured Chlorobiaceae bacterium | reverse complement strand
TCTTGCCTATATCCAGTTCAAGGAAGACGGCCCGAAAGGTCCGGTTGTCAAGTTTCTCAGCGAAGATGATCTTTCAACTCTCAAAAGCCATCTGGGGCTTGAGACAGGTGATGTGGTCTTTTTTGGAGCGGGCAAATGGGAAAAAACCTGCAAGATCATGGGCGGGATGAGAACCTGGTTTGGTGATCTCTTTCCGCTTGATCAGGATGAGCTTTCCTTTTGCTGGATTGTCGATTTCCCGATGTTCGAGTTTAATGAGGAGGCAAAAAAGATTGACTTCTCACACAACCCCTTCTCTATGCCTCAGGGAGAGATGGAAGCGCTTGAAACCATGCAGCCGCTCGATATTCTTGCCTACCAGTACGATATTGTCTGTAACGGTATCGAACTCTCAAGCGGCGCTATTCGGAACCACAAACCGGATATCATGTATAAGGCTTTCGGCATTGCCGGCTACTCTCGCGAAGAGGTTGACCGTCGCTTTGGCCACATGATCGAAGCATTTAAACTCGGTGCTCCACCGCACGGCGGCATTGCTCCCGGCCTTGACCGTCTTGTCATGATTCTCTGCGACGAACAGAACATTCGTGAGGTCATTGCGTTCCCAATGAACCAGCAGGCGCAGGATTTGATGATGTGCTCACCTTCAGAGGTGACCCCTGCGCAGCTTCGAGAGCTCTCTTTAAAGGTTGAGTTGCCTAAAAAACAAGAAGAGAAGAAGTGATGAAGAGCAAAAAGAGGCTAACGACGTCAGCCTCTTTTTGTGTCAATAATAATATTCCGGTGAGAGCTTGCTGGTAAAGCGGTTCATGGCGTAGTTGGCGAGCCATACCCAGTTCAGCGGTTTTCCTGACATCCTCTGCATAATCGCACGTCCTTTATAAACCTCTTTCTGCAGTTTGACAAATTTTTCGAGCAATCTTTCGCCACTCATGTTGGTCGGCTCAAACATATAGTGATAGGTATCGTACTTGTCCCAGTCAAAATGACGAATACGGGGCTTCATCTCATCAAAGTAGGGTGTTCCGGGAAAGGGTGTGACCAGTGAAAAAACCGGAAACTCGATTTTGTTCTTCATGATGAAGTCGTAAGTGAGCTGGAAGCTCTCGTCGGTGTCGTTGTCGAATCCGAACATGAAGTAGCCCTGGATGGCAACACCGTTTTTATGCAGGTTTCCAACAACCTGTTCATAGTTGCCAAGCCGGTTTGAGCCTTTGTGCAAAGTCTTGAGTGTCTCCGGATTGAGCGATTCAAAGCCTATGCTGAGCAGGTCACAACCGGATCGGCCAGCCAATTCAGCCACTTCAGGTTTGTCGAGAAAGTTCATGGAGATATTGGCGTTCCAGTGTACTCCCAGTTTGGCCATCTCCTCAAGCAAGGTCATGAAATACTTAGGACGAAAACTGATGTTATCGTCCATAAAGGAAAAATTGACATTCTGTTTTCCGAGCCGTTGCTGATGATAGCGCATCTCTTCAAGCACAAGGTCAAGCTCCCGGTATCGGTAGTTTTTTCCGTAAATAGTTGGTGTGGTACAGAAGTTGCAACCTACCGGACACCCTTTTGTGGCAAGAAGAGGAATACGAGAGCTGTATTTTTTAGAACTTTTCGATGACAGAGCATAACTGAAGTCAGGCCGGTGCATGGTGCTCATTGGTTTCAGCTCTTTTGCCCGATAGACCTGCTGCATTTTGCCTTTCAACACATCAGTGGCAAGTTCAGTCCAGATAGACTCTATTTCGCCGTACACCACACTGGTACAGTGACAGGACGCTTCGTCATAAAGCATGGTCGGATGCACGCCACCAAGAATCACTGTTTTTCCCTGTTTCATGGCCCGATCACCAATCTGATATGCCTTTGATGCATTGAGCGTCCTGGAAGTGACTGCTATGACATCAAATCCTGAAAAATCTTCAGGTACCTTGTCGCCAAGCCGTTCATCAATAAAGGCAACATCGAACAACTTTCCTACCAGAGTTGCAACCATAATCAGGTTTAAGGGCATACTCACCGTGCCCGAATCCACCATCATGCTGGTATTGCTTATTGGCTGAATAAGAAGCCATTTCTTGCGTGATGTTTGCTGAGCGGCCAGTTTAAGAAGGATTTCCTCTGAAATGTCGGAAGGTGAACCAAGTGGAGAAACGACTGAGTTGGAAGGTGAAGTCTGCATGCCCTGAAATGTGCAATAAGTGTAAAAAACTGTTGCTGTGCTGCGAAAGAAACAAAGTATGAAAAGTTTTTATAAAAATTGGCTGGCCATCCTTAAAAAACTTAACGTCTCGTTATATCATAAAACAGAAGATTTTTTAAGAACAGCCACAGTAAAGCGGCTAACGCAGGTAAGTTTTCCGGCATCATTTTTTATTCTGATATCCCAAACCTGGGAGCTTTTTCCAAGATGAAGGGGAGTTGCCGTTGCATGGACAAAACCACTGTTTACAGGCCGGATATGATTGGCATTAATCTCCTGCCCGACAATATAGAAGGAATCACGGTCAACGCAGTACGATGCGGCGATACTTCCCACCGTTTCTGCAAGAGCAAGTGAGGCGCCACCATGCAGAATACCGATACGCTGAATGGTACGATGGTCAACAGGCATTTTTGCTGTCATGTAGTCCTGGCCGATTTCTGTCATTTCAATGCCGAGGTGACGTGCCATCTGCCCGTCAATAATCTGTGCATTATTTATCTCCTCAACGGTGACCGGGCCAAAAAATACAGAAGATTGTGTCATAATTGATTGTGTTTTATCCACTGAAGTGGAGCGGGTGACGAGATTCGAACTCGCGACATTTTGCTTGGGAAGCAAACACTCTACCAACTGAGTTACACCCGCTTTTCAATGGTGGTGAGAGAGGGAGTTGAACCCTCGACCTCAGGGTTATGAATCCTGTGCTCTAACCAACTGAGCTACCTCACCATTTTATTGGTTGAGAATATACGACAGGCGTCAGCAATAAACAAACATCAAGTTTATTTCTGGCTTTACCCTTGCAGGGATACTCTCTGTTGGTACATTGCTTCAGCAACAGGGATATCTTCAGGAGTTGTGATCTTAATATTGTGATACCCCGTTTCAAAAATCCTGATAAGCTGTTCCGGGAAAAAACGTTCGACCAGTGCGGCATCATCGGTGGCATACCAGCCTTCAAGTTCAGCCTGTTCATGGGCCTGGATCAACAGCTCAC
>CAILXE010000495.1 GCA_903838095.1 uncultured Chlorobiaceae bacterium | reverse complement strand
TCAACACCCAGAAATCCCATCACTGATGGGTAGTTCGATAATCTCTCCGGATACATCGGGCGACATGGCGACGACAAGTTCCGGCTCAATTTTACCGGTAGCCGTCACAATATGGACAACCTCTTTGATGGAGACCTTTTCTGTCGTGACCTCCACCGGTTTTTCCCGCAGTTTGAGCCATGTAAACAACAGCCCTCCAGTCAAGATGAGCCCGGCAAGGGCGATCAGGAGAGATTTTCGTTTCAGCAGAGATTTTTGTTTGCTCATCGGATGGTAAACCTGATTCTGGTTACGGTTTTGTGGCTATTTTGCCCGTTGTGAAATCAAGAATATTTTTCTGCAACGCAAGATTATAGGTAGCCTGTGAAAGATTAGAGTGTGCATTGAACAACGTAGCTCTTGCTGAACTGAGTTCGACAAAGCTTGCCGCCCCAAGTTCATATTTCCTTTTTACAGCGTCAAAAGCTGAGCGTGCCGCTGTAAAACTGACGGTAGCAGTTGCAATCTGGTCAAATGCTGAGGCGTATTCTCCTGCGGCCTGACGCAGATCAATGGCAATATTGTTTTTCAGCTCTTCATAATCGAGCTGCTGGTTCAAATGGTTGATTTTGGCTGCGGATACCGAATATCGGGTCTGAAACCTGTCAAAAATAGTCCAACTGAGGCTTATTCCGGCAGAGTATCCGATGGTATTGCGAAGTTGCTCAGAAAGCGGAGGATACAAGTATTCATGATTCAGGTACTCCAAACCTCCTGAACTGAGACTGAAATTCAGGTCAATGCTTGGGTACCAGGCTGCTCGGGCGGCCCTCAACTGCCATCGCGCGGCGTTGGTTTCCAGACTCTTGCTTTTCAGGTCGAGACGTTGTTGAAGGGCAACCGTGACAAGGGAATCAATATCAGGTTTCGCGACAACAGGAACTTTCAGCTCATCAGGATCAGGAGTAATGGTGACCTTTGTCTGAGGATCAATCCGCAAGCGGCGAATCAGTTCAAGCATGCTGCGGTTCATTCGGGTTTCAGCCTTGATGACCGAGAGGCGACTTTGTTCTGTATCTGCCTGTTGCTGAAAACGATCGGTCATTGATTTCAGCCCGACATTAAACTGTCGCTCCGTAAGTGTCAGTTGATCTTGAGCCAACAATAAATTTTCGCGTGAAATCTCATAGAGTTCCCGGTCAAGAAGTACCTGGAAATAGGATTGAGTCACATCATAAACAATACTTTGCAGTGCCCTTCCAAGGTTGTATTCAGCGGCATGTTCTTTACTGAGCGATGATTGAAGAGAAGCAAAGTCGCCGAAACCGTTGAAAAGATTGAGCGACGTCGAAAGTGTCAGGTCAACCGTTCTCAGTGTTGTTTTATTGATATCACTGACAGTGTTATTAACTGCGCTGTAGGTGCGGCTGAGTGTGTATGGTGAATAACCTGCCGAGGCTGAAATTCGGGGAAGAAAGCTGCCATAACTTCTCAGGACATCAGCGCCCTGAAGTTTGAAGTTATTCTCTGCCTTTTTTGCTGATGAGGCATTACTCAAAGCAATCTCAATGCAGTTGGCCAGAGAGAGTTGTTTTTCAGGCGCTTCAGAATCCTTGCCGAAAGAGGGAGAGGCAAAAAAAAGGCCAACAATGCAAAGAGATAAAAATAATCTGAAAACCAATATTCCTCTGTTTACCGTTAAAAATGTCAAATGCTTCTGTATTTATTGCTCCGCTAATGTACTGTAAATCTTTGTGCAAGTTAAATAGTTGCAGTGCTCATGTGTGTTTCTGTTGTACTTTTATAGCCGTTCAAGCAGCGAATCAATTTCTCCCTGGTATAGATCAGCATTTTCAGGTTTGAGCTGAATGAGAAGGGTATAGATTTTGATCGCTTTTTTATAGGCGCCCTGCGCCGTGAAAAGATTGGCAAGGCTTTCTGTAGGAACAGCAATAGCCGTATCGTCCGAAAATGGCTGTTTTTGTTCGAGAATCGAGGTTGGATCAGCGTTTTCGGATGTTTTCACTGGTTCAAACTTCATGAGCGCAGCAGAAAGTTGTTCCAGTTCATCGGTAACAGCATCAAAAATTACTGAGGGAATCTCTGTATCCTCGACAATTCTTGATGTCTGAAGGTCAGCAAGCTCTTTCCATGCAATCTGGTTCGCAGGGGCGATGGCACAGGATTTTATTAAATATTCCCGAGCAAGAGAGATATGGTGAAGGCCTTTAAGTGCTCTTGCATAAATTAAATGAAAAAGATATGAGTTCG
>CAILXE010000494.1 GCA_903838095.1 uncultured Chlorobiaceae bacterium | reverse complement strand
CTCTTATTGCCTTGATGACTGGCAGCATTGTTTTCAGGCTGCGCGGGCACTACTTTGGCCTTGCCTCAATTGCTGTGGCTGAAATTGTTCGTCTTACGGTTCTCAATTTTGAGTTCACCGGTGGAGCACAAGGTATTCTTCTTACCGATATCTCTCTTTGGGGCCTGGATCTGAACAGCAAGAATCCGTTTTATTATGGAATGCTGCTTGTGCTCGCTGTTACCCTTGCCATAACAGCATATTTGAGAAGATCAAAAACGGGATATTATTTACAGGCTATCAGGGAAGATCAGGATGCGGCTGCATCACTTGGGATCAATCTCTCATTTTATAAAAACAAGGCGTTGCTCATATCAGCAGCGTTGACCTCCGTTCTTGGTTCTCTCTATGGCCTGTATATTCGCTTTATTGATACTTCTGCCGTGCTTGATCTTCGGCTTTCGATTGAAATTATTTTGACCGCTATTATCGGAGGTGTTGGTACCTTGTGGGGGCCTGTTGTCGGCGCCCTTCTTCTGGTGCCTCTTGCTGAAGCACTGCGTTCAAATCTTTTTGGTGATGCACTTGTCAAGGCAGGTCTGGTCTCTGAAACGTCAGGCATCGGAATCTTTTTGAAGGAAAATCTTGCACATGCTCATGTGCTGGTTTACGGAATCATCACAGTGCTGTGCATCCTTTATCTGCCTAAAGGTATTCTTGGGCTTTTCAGGAGGAAAAAATGATACAACATCTTCTGCATATCAGCCATGTCAGCAAACATTTTGGTGGTAATGTTGCCGTTTCTGATGTCTCTTTTTCGGTGAATGAGAAGCAGATTTTTGGCCTTATCGGGCCAAATGGGGCTGGAAAGACGACACTTTTTAACTGTATAACAGGGTTTTTCCCTGCCACGTCCGGTGATGTGATTTTTGACAATAAAAAAATCAATACTCTTCGTCCCGATCAGGTTTGCAAGTTGGGGATGGTGCGTACCTGGCAAAGGGTTAAGCCGCTGGAAAACCTGACCGTTCTTGAAAATGTGATGGTCGGGGCATTTTCCATTACGAATAATACAGGAGAGGCTGAGGCGAATGCAATTGAGCAGTTACAGAAGGTTGGGTTAACTGATTATGTTAAAAAATCTGCGGGATCGCTTCCTATTGGTCTTAAAAAGAAGCTTGAGCTTGCAAGAGTACTGGCTACCCATCCAAAAATGTTGCTTCTTGACGAAATTTGCGGGGGATTGAACCACACTGAAACTGATCTTCTTCTTGATATCATCCGAGGTATTCGAATGAAAGGAGCAACGATTGTTTTTATTGAGCATGATATGAAAGCCGTTACCTCAATCTGTGACCGGATTGTTGTTCTGAACTCCGGAGAAAAGCTTGCGGAGGGAACACCTGAAGAGATTACCAGTAATCCAGATGTTATTGCAGCTTATCTTGGAGGTGGTCACCATGCTTGACATTCAAAATCTCAATGCTGGATATGGCGAAATGCCGGTTCTGAGGGCAATTAACCTTGCCATTGCTGATGGCGAGATTGTCTCGGTTGTCGGCAGTAATGGCGCAGGGAAGTCAACTCTTCTCAAAGCCATCTCAGGAATCATCAAGTTCACTGGGTCAATCATGTGGAACCATGAATCACTGCATGTCCTCAAGGCGCACAGCATTGTTCAGAAGGGAATTGTTCATGTCCCGGAGGGACGCAAGATATTTCCTGATATGACCGTTGTTGAAAATCTGATGATGGGGGGATACCTCTGTCAGAAAGATCGTCAGCAGAATCTCGACAAGGTTTTTGCCCTTTTTCCGAAACTTGCTCAGCGACGCAACCAGTTGGGTGGTACCATGTCGGGGGGCGAGCAGCAGATGCTTGCAATAGGTCGTGGGCTTATGGGCAATCCAAAACTTCTTCTTCTTGATGAACCAAGTCTTGGATTATCGCCCCTCTTTACCGAGGTTGTTTTCAACGCTATCCGTACGATTAATAGCAGTGGGGTGACCGTCCTGCTGGTTGAGCAGAATGTCTATAAGTCACTGAACATAAGACATAATGGCTATGTTATCTAAACCGGCAGGATTGTTCTGACAGGAACCGGAAAAGAGCTGCTGAATAATCAGGAGGTCAAAAAAGCTTTTTTAGGGATGTGACTCGGGTTTGGTGATCTGTAAAACTGCCGTTATGCAGTATTTTCTATTTTTATGCCCGGATGATACTCATATCATGCTAAAGAATTGTAAATTAGAAGGTTGCTTACTTATTCTACTTCCCCCTAACTTTTAATGATATAGACCGCCATGGGAACGACAACCACAAAAGTTGACCTGGTCAATGCCATTGCCCACAAGACAGGATTAACCAAAAACGAAACGGAATCGGTAGTTAACTGTTTGTTTGAAAGCATTATAGATTCTCTAAAAGCCGGCAAGCGAATTGAGATCAGAGGATTTGGTTCATTTAATATCCGTCACAAAAATCTGCGACAGGCCAGAAACCCGAGGACTGGAGAAAAAGTAATGGTGGATCCAAAAAATGTTCCGGCGTTTAAAATTTCCCGGGAGTTTAAGCAGGCGGTGAGTGAAAGCCTTAAAGCTGATGGGGAATAACTTTTTGTCAGATCAGAATAATTGCGCTGACTGATCACTGAGGCAATGCTTTAACAGTGATTACTTTTTTGCAACAAGTTCTCCAGAGAGGAGTTATTTAATCGTCAATAATGGTAGGGGCATGATAAAGTGAAAAAGCTTACTGATGAATTGGATGGAACATGTGAGCCGCTAACTTTTTTTGGTATGAACAGATCATGTTAGTGACTTAATTTGGATATTTATAGTCTTATTTACGGTTACATTTTGTATCTGAAGAAAGCGGAGCTTTATATAAATGTTCGACTCTCTTCAGACCTTTGATTCTCTCGTGCCCGCTATTTTGAATCGAATCGATGAAGGGAATCATGCGGAAAGAAAAATTAATCAATACTGAAAAAAAAGAAATCATTTGGCATACAAGCCAGGTGACGGCTCATGAACGCTGTATTCTGCTCCGGCATCAACCAGTTACCTTATGGATTACAGGTCTGTCAGGTTCTGGCAAGTCCACGTTGGCGTTTGCTCTTGAACGCAGGCTGATCAATAAAGGCGTGAACTCTGCCGTGCTGGATGGAGATAATCTTCGACATGGTTTAAATCGTGATCTTGGTTTTTCTCCTGTTGATCGAACTGAAAATATTCGTCGTGTCGCTGAAGTAGCCCGATTGATAAATAATGCCGGGGTGATTGTAATTGCCTCATTTATTTCTCCCTATCGCCAAGATCGTGCGATGGCTAAAGAAATTATTGGGTCAGAACAATTTGTGGAAATATATCTGAATACTGATCTTGATACTTGCGAAAAACGTGATACCAAGGGGCTTTACCGCAAAGCACTTGCCGGAGAGTTGAAAGGTTTTACAGGGATATCTTCTCCTTATGAAGCTCCTTTAAATCCAGTATTGACTCTTGATACCGCTATTCTTACTGTTGATGAATGTTTGGAATTGTTGTTATCAGAACTCATAACCCGCTGCCGTATGGAAGGTCTGTACTGATATTGAATTGAATTCAATTTTTAGGAATCCCCTCAATATCGAATCCATTTCTCATCTATTGCCATAACTTATGCAATGTTATGATCCGAAATTATTTTTCCCTTATGGATGGACATTTGCAAGAAGTTATGAAAGCTGCTTTTTCAGCTTTGGTAATAAGGACATTCGGAACGCTTCTTGGCTTTAGCGTTAGTGTTGTTATTGCACGTTTGCTTGGGGCTGAAGGTTCTGGAATTTATTATCTCGCGCTTTCTGTTGCGACCATAGCGGCTACAATCGGAAGGGTTGGCTTTGACAGTACACTGGTACGTTTTATTGCATCACATGCCTCAGCTCATGAGTGGGCAGATGTGCGTTATATTTACCGGGTTGCCATGAAGATTGTGTCAGCAGCTTCTTTGTTGATCTCTGTTGTTTTATTCTTTAGCGCAAGCTGGGCGGCACTTATTGTTTTCAAGAAACCTTTTATGGAAGTTCCATTGCAGCTTGCAGCATTAGCTGTAATGCCAGCAGCTTTGGCCATGGTTCAGGCTGAGAGCCTGAGAGGGCTGAAAAGCATTCCTGCGTCGCAATGGATCAAGACGGTTTTTGTGTCTCTTGGAACTCTTTTGTTGGTTTACCCACTCGTGAAGCTGTGGGGAGCAAATGGAGCTGTTGCTGCATATCTGGGCGCAGTTGGTGTGACTGTGATAGTTTCATTGATTCTCTGGCGCAGAGTTTATCATTGCAAAGCGGGAATGATGATCGGAAGTAAGTCGATGCTTTCGGGAAAGGTAATTTTTCAATCCAACGGGCATCTATTCGGCATCGCATTGATGGGACTGGCGATGCAGCAGACGGCAACAATTTTGCTTGGTGTTTGGGGTTCAGCCAAAGATGTGGGTGTCTTTCATGTTGCCAACCGAATTGTAAGTCTGTTTCTTTTTCCCCTCATGGCAATGATTAGTATCTTGGCGCCAAAGTTTGCGGAGATATATCGCAAGGGTGATATGAAAGAACTGAAAAACCTCTCACAAAATAGTTCCAGAATATTAACATTATTTGTCTTGCCTGTTGCGATGTTATTGGCAATATATTCAGAGCTGATACTCATGATTTTTGGGCCAGAGTTTCAACATGGGGCACAAGTAGCAAATATTTTGTTGATTGGGGTGGTATTCAATGTGGCAACCGGGGCTGTTGCAGAATTACTGATAATGTGTGGCTATGAATCTATTGTCAGGTCAGTTACTGGAGTAGGGGCACTCATTGTGGTGATCGGCTGCTTTATATTAATTCCAAAATTTGGAGATATTGGTGCTGCAATATCTGAAGCGGCAGGAGCTGTAATTCTGAATACAACAATAGCTGT
>CAILXE010000493.1 GCA_903838095.1 uncultured Chlorobiaceae bacterium | reverse complement strand
GTATGATATTTTTTCAAGCCGACCTCCGGAAGGAAGCGTGAAAGCATTTTACAGCAATTTTATTGATCGTAATTGCTGTCACTAACATTGAACGTTTTTCGAACAAAAATCCAGAAAAAATGAAAAGTATTCTTTGCTTTTGACCGCCACCAATATCCTGAACGTTCAGGACTCAACATCTCCCACCACAACCTGCCTTGTCTTGACACGCACTTCAACGCCGGGATGCAACATGGAAAATCGTTGCAGCGCGAGAAGTTGTTCATGTGACAAAAAAGAACCCGGAACAAGAATACAACGTTTTGGTTGAGCGTAGTTTAGCCAGGAACCAATTTGCTCATGCTGTTTTTCGGCAAAACGATAGACCCACAGAACAGCAATATCAGCTTTATAAAGCTCCTCATTTTTCAGGCAGCTTGTGCCTGAGACCATGAGCATTGAGCGTTTGCGACTCCATATCTTGACAACCTTCTCTTCAGGCCTTGCAATAACAACAGACGGCAAGATGAGCGACATATCTGCATGAAGCAAGTGTTGGCGAGCAGGCACCTGCATAATGAGGGAGTCTGGAGTATAAAACTGCACCACGGCAGTTGGTGCGTCAAATCCGTACTCCTCAATCTGCCGGGCAATACGCTTCCGGTCACTCGGCGCCTTGCCAGCATCAATCAGCACACTTTCACTGCCTGATGAAAAAAGGATTGCAAGATTTTTGCCAAGATTCACGGTCAGCATAGCAGGAACAACAGGCTGCGGATTATAGAAAAAGGAGTACCAGAAAAGCATGTTGGCACCAAAAAGCATTGTCACAACCACCCTTCCCCACTTTTTTCGATGAACAAACAAAAGGATGACTGCTACCATGGCGTAGTATATCCAAACCTCGGTGGCATCAGGCTTGACAGCAATTGAGGCAAAGGGAATTCGACTGAACCAGAGAGCCGACTGAAGGGTCAGCTCTGCAAAGAAAAAGGAGCTGGCGGCAAAAAAAGAGGCCGCATAGCCTGAAACAAGGTTCACCAGCAGCATCGGCACAAGAGCGTACATCAGCAGGGTGGAAAAAAGGACAACAGGGATATTTGCAAGAAGACTGATCACCGAAAAAGTACCAAAATAGTAGGCAATCACAGGCGACACCCCAATAATAGCAGCAATGGTGATCATGACGCTGCTGAACAAGGCATGGGCAGCTCCCCACAGAAATCCGCCCCTGTTTTTCCGGGCAGGAACCAAAACAGGATAGACCAGAAAGATGGCCAGAACCGCTCCATTCGTCATTAAAAATCCGGGATTCAGCAGGTCAAGTGGATCAAACAGCAAAATCAAAAAATCGGCAAGCGCGAGTGAATTAACGGGATACGTTTTCCGGCCAAGTGTCTCCCCGCCAATGAGTACCAGCGCCATAAATGCCGCACGTTTAACAGAGGCTGAATTACCAGTGACAGAGCAGTAAACAATCAGGATAAAAACAAACAGGACAAAAGAGAGCCAGCGACCTATGGTGGTAATTTTCATTCGCTGGAGAAAAATCTGGATGACCAGAGCCAGAAGTCCTACATTCATCCCTGATACCGCAAGAATATGGGCTGTACCGGTTGTCTTGAAGGCTTCAAAAACCTCTTCGGACATGGTCTCCCGTTCGCCCGTCAACACCCCTGACGAAAGTTTGCGCTCCTGACCTTCAGGAATCAGTTCCTCAAGACTCTTCATGATATAGTCGTAGGTTGGCTGAACAATGAAACGCTCTAAACCGTTGAGCCTCGACTCCCCTTCAATCTGTACCTGCCAGGGCCCGGAGCACCAGAGTTGAACCGAAAGCTGTTTCATTCTTCCAGCTTTACGAGGGTCATACTCATTCCTGTTTGAAGCTTCAGGAATAAGATCAAGCTTTCCCTTCACCCGCACCATATCACCATTCCGCACACGACCGCCCGGCTGCCCTCCGTTGCGCATGAAAACTTTTGCCCGGTCATGCAGCTTCACCGTCCTGCCACTTTCAAAAACCTCTTCGACCTCCATAATCCAGCCAACGCCAGTTTCGGAAAAATTTGGCCGGCCATCTATACGCCCGAAAAGAAGCACATTTTTACCGCAAAAGGGCAACAGCCCGTCTCGATGCGTATAATCCTGCCGATAAGCACTGAACGCCGCAAAACAGAAAATCACAAAAAGAGAGTAACTGAACGCACTGAAAAAAAGCGGAAATGGTGAGATTCTCCTGAACTTTTCATAAAGCAGAGTTGCCAGAAGAGAAAACAGGGCAACTGCGCAAAATAAAAGCCATACCTCAAGCGAAAGAGGAAGGTTCACACCTGCAAGAATCCCAAGCACAACTGCAACAAGCAATCGCACCGCAGGATAGGGCGCCATGGAAAACTGCCCGGGCAAGCGCAGCTCCTTTCTGTTTTTTACGTTAGGCACATCATTGTTTTTGTATATTCATTTTTTTTATTCAAGACTCTAAACCTGAACCTCTGCATGCTTGTCAAAGAAATACTGGCCTCTGCCTCAAAACCTGTCTTCAGCTTCGAGTTTTTTCCGCCGAAAAAAGATGAGGATTGGGAAACACTCTTTGAAACGATTGCTGCCCTGTCCCCGCTCAACCCCTCCTACGTCAGCGTAACCTATGGCGCAGGCGGCTCAACACGTTCTCGCACTCATACCCTGGTAACAAAAATTCAGCAAGAGACAGGGCTGACGGTTGTATCACACCTCACCTGCATCTGTTCTGATACTGAGGAAACAGGAAACATTCTTCAGAATTATCAGGAGAACGGCATCAACAACGTGCTTGCCCTGAGAGGTGACAAGCCTTCCGGAATGGCAACAATTGAGGAGGCCATCAAGGACTTTCCATACGCCAGAGATCTTGTCCGGTTTATCAAGAGCAATTACCCCGATATCGGTGTCGGTGTTGCAGGGTTCCCCGAAGGACACCCCGAAACACCAAATCGAATGAAAGAGATTGAATATCTGAAGGAGAAGGTGGATGCAGGAGCC
>CAILXE010000492.1 GCA_903838095.1 uncultured Chlorobiaceae bacterium | reverse complement strand
TTTGATGCGATGCAAAGTTCGTTCAAAATTCTGATCAATGCCATGTACGGCTATCTTGGTTTTAACGGTGGTATTTTTAATGATTTCCCGGAAGCCGACAAGGTGACATCGACAGGCCAGGGACTTGCAAAAAAGATGATTATTGAGTTTGAGGCAAGAGGATGCAAAATAATTGAAGTGGACACAGACGGTATTCTTTTTATACCTCCCCCTGGAGTGACAACTGAGCAACAGGAAAAGGAGCTGGTCAGGGAAGTATCCTTGCTGATGCCGGAAGGAATCAATATAGGCTATGATGGTCGTTACAAGAAAATGATCTCCTATATGAAAAAAAATTATGCCCTTCTTGGATATGATGACATCATGATTCTGAAAGGCTCCTCACTCAGCAGCAGGAGCGGCGAAAAATTCGGAAGAGATTTTGTGAGAAAAGGGTTTGAGATGCTGTTGGCAGAAGATATCACCGGACTGCACAATCTCTATGCTGAATACAAAAACCGAATTATAAACCGGGAAATGGATGTCTCGGAAATCTCAAGGACAGAAACCTTTAAAAACACAAAAGAAAACTATATAAATGACGTCAAGACAGGAAAAAGGGCAAAGACAATAACCTATGAAATAGCCATAAAAGCTGGTATTGAAATAAGAAAAGGAGATCGCATTACCTATTATGTTTCTGGCAGCGGGAATGGTTCATCCTCATTTGATAAAGGTAAGCTTGCTTCGGAGTGGAGACAAGAGAAGCCTGATGAAAACAGCAATTTTTATCTTAAACGACTGGATGAACACTGCCAGAAGTTTCTGCCCTTTTTCAAACCTCAGGATTACAGCATGATTTTTTCAACAGATACGCTTTTCTCATTTTCAGCAGAAGGGATAGAACTGCAAAAAGAGATCCGTCACACGCATACCAATGCTGATGAGGGTGAAGAAATGTAAACTCTGGTACTATTTCATAAATATTTCTATCTATAACTCTCGGTTGTATATTTCAACGTGACAGCAAATTCATCTTTAATCAATTGTTAATAAATATGATAGACAATAAAGTTCTTCCCGTTACAAGTGATGTGACCTGGATAGGAGTGCTTGATCCAGGGCTTATCACTTTCGATATCGTTATGGAGACCAAATATGGAACAACCTATAACTCATATTTTATCAATGCTGATAAAAAAACCATTATTGAAACAAGCAAAGAGAAATTCTGGCCAGCTTATCTTGATAAGATAAAACAGGTTACAGACCCATCAAGCATTGAATACATAGTGGTTGACCATACAGAACCTGACCATTCCGGGAATGTCAGGAATTTACTTGCTCTGGCTCCTGAAGCAACAGTTGTCGGTAGTGGTAATGCAATCAAATTTCTTCGTGATCAGACTGGGCACGATTTCAAATCACTGATTGTTAAAACTGGGGATACACTAAACCTCGGAAATAAAACACTGCATTTTATCAGTGCACCAAACTTGCACTGGCCGGATACCATATACACATGGCTTGAAGAGGACAAGGTTCTTTTCACCTGCGACTCTTTCGGTTCACA
>CAILXE010000491.1 GCA_903838095.1 uncultured Chlorobiaceae bacterium | reverse complement strand
AATTTTATCCCAGGGAATCAACAGGCGAGGATCACCATAAGGACGATGAACAAGAATATGAGTCACTTCCGGAATTTTACCCGCATTTTCCTGAATGACAAGATCCTTGAGCTTGCCAATTGAGTTCGATTTCAGATAGATTCGCCGTCCGACAATCTCACTCAGATAAAATTCACGATCCAGTACGGTAACCATCCTTGATTTTGGGTTTTATACAACATTTATAACCGTGATGAATTTGTAAACCATCAGCACAACAAGCAGAAAAAGATAAACTCTCAGGACAGCAAGCGAAAATTTCACACCTCGGGACATTTCGACCGTTGGTTTGGCATAGCGCTGGTTGATCTCGCGGATCTTGCTGAAAAACTGATTGATTGTCCTCATGATCTGATACCCTCAATTATTGGAAAATATTGGGAAAGAGTGCACTGACGCCGTACATGGTCGAAAGAATGATGATGGATCCAACGATAACGCTGCTGATAATATTCTGGAATCGTGTATTGGCATACTCCCCCATTGTTTTTTTATCATTGAGCAAGAGAATCAGAAAAACAAGCGCAGCAGGAAGAAGTGTAACAGCGACAACCTGAACAAAAAGGGTGATGAGCACAAGTGGCGCACCAGGAATCAAGGGAACAACTCCGGCCGTTATCAGGGTAAAGATAAAGGAGATATAAAACCATGGGGCTTCTTTTACCTTGGTGTTGAGTGAATGCGCCCATCCAAAGATCTCTCCGAATGCCCAAGAGCTTGCAAGTGAAATGCAGATAGCCCCAAGCAGGCCGGCATCAAACAAACCAACCGCCATGAACGCGCCGACATAATGATTTGTTTTCATCAACAATTTTGCTGCGGTGGCGGCGTCATCGATTGGCGCGCCATTCAGAAGCGTTCCGGTTACAATGACAATAAAAATCGCAATGGCAACAGTGATAATCGCTCCGATAAAGGTATCGATTTTGCCCATTTTGATATCTTTTTCCTGCAAGCCTTTGTCAACCACTGAGCTTTGCTGAAAAAAAAGCATCCAGGGAGCGATTGTCGTACCGATATTGGCCATCAGCAGAAAAAAGAGTTCATTCGTAAGGCCGCCGGGAAGATTTGGAATCAATCCATGATTTGCAATATCGGCAATTGAGGGGTTAACCATAAATGCCGCTGGAATATAAATCAGGTTCAGGAGGCAAAACCCAAGGGCGATTTTTTCCCAGGTCCAGTACCGGCCATTCAGCACAATAATGCTCATGAGCAGAACCACAAGAATGACGGTCAACCATGCCGGAACACCAAAAATGCTTAACGCTGCTGTCATGCCGACAAATTCTGTCACCAGTGTCAACCAGTCCACAATCATGAGATCAAGCAGCGAAAACCACCCCCAGAAAGCGCCAAAACTTTCAAAAATAGCTTCAGCATGTCCACGTTTGGTCACTGCCCCCAATCTCACGGTCATCTCCTGTACATAATATGCTACAGGGATAAGAAGAAGCAAAAACCATATAAGGTGATAACCATATTTGGCACCGGTAGCGGCATAGGTAGTAATACCCCCGGCGTCATTATCAGCAATCATCACAACAAGACCCGGACCTGCAATGACAAGATAGAGGCGAACAGCTTTCCAGACTTTTTTAAACCGGTAGTAGAGAAGAGAAAAAAAATCCATATCCGTCGAATTGGACGTTGACGAGACCCGGCATTGTGATTGAGAGAGAGGAGAAGCATTTCACTCGCGAGAGTCGTTCAGACTTACCTGTCAATCAGGCGCAAAGTTACAATTCTTTGGTAACTTTACAAAGCAGGATATCTTGCATAAAGTCCGCTATTTGCGCATTGCAATAGAGAAATGGGACTTATACTTTTAAGGCAATAATTCATCTTTTTTTTTTCGCGGGTAAATACACAAAATCACCAACGTCCCTTTAACCAGGGGATGATTTTTTCTATTATATTGAGGGCCAGATTATCAATATTTTTACTTTCAGAATATCTTTATGGAACGTGGCGCGGGAAGAAAACCGGAGTGGTTGAAAATCAGGATGGTTTCGGGGGCATCGTTTGCAGCGACGCGCAAGTTGCTCGGACGCCATAGTCTGCATACCGTCTGTCGTTCGGCAATGTGCCCCAATTTGCAGGATTGCTGGTCGAGAGGCACCGCCACTTTTCTTCTGCTCGGTAATGTCTGTACTCGAACGTGCAGGTTCTGTGCGGTCGGCAAGGTGGCAAACCCTCCTGCGCCTGATCATCTCGAGCCAAAGAACATAGCACTGGCCGTGGAGTCTATGGATCTGAAGCATGCTGTCCTGACCAGTGTCACTCGTGATGACCTTTACGATGGAGGCGCAGAACATTGGGTGAAAACGATAAAGGCGATCCGGAACCAGACTCCTTTGGTTACTCTCGAATGCCTTATTCCCGATTTTCAGGGAAATGAAGATGCCATCGATCTGGTTATGGCAGAGGCTCCTGAGGTACTGAATCATAATATTGAAACCGTACCTTCCCTGTACACCAAGGTACGCCCCCAGGCAAATTACAGGGCATCGCTGCAGCTTCTGCGTCGGGCTAAACAGAAACATGGCCTTATCACAAAGTCTGGCCTGATGGTTGGAATGGGTGAAACGGCTGAAGAGATTACAGCGTCGCTGCACGACCTTGCAAGCCATGGATGCGATATGGTTACAATCGGCCAGTACCTTCAGCCCTCTCCCAATCACCTCCCGGTTGAACGCTACATTCCGCCTGCGGAGTTTGACCAGTACAGAATCATCGCTGAAGCTGCCGGTTTTCGCCATGTACAATCAGCTCCTTTTGTCAGAAGCTCCTGGCATGCAGAGGCTTATGCACAGAACACTGAGATACTTTCCTAAACAAAAACCTTACTCTATCATGTCGGTACCAATGATGATCTATGCTTACTGGGCCTTCGCCTTCCTTGTCGGCATTCTCTTTTTCAGAAAAGATATCATGACCTTCAACCATGATATTGATGTCAGAAGAGTTGTGCTTATTGTCGCCTCTGTTATCATCATCGCCATCAATGCATGGGTCTACTCACACTCAACAACAGACGGCGGACGACTTCTTGATCTCATGACGGTTCTGGTTTTCAGCATCGGAAATGGCATTGCCGAAACCTTTATGTTTTATGCTGTTTTTCGTCTCGGAACTTTTCTTGCCGGTCGCATGACACAAAACCCATGGGTGCTTTTTGTTGCGGGTTTTATCTGTTTTATGGTCTACAGTGGTTTGATCCATGGGCTTTTCTGGA
Source organism: uncultured Chlorobiaceae bacterium (assembly GCA_903838095.1). Taxonomy (GTDB): domain Bacteria; phylum Bacteroidota; class Chlorobiia; order Chlorobiales; family Chlorobiaceae; genus Chlorobium. The sequence continues at coordinate 1,222 of CAILXE010000491.1, read as the reverse complement.
TCAACATTCTTCCTGAACACGTCGTGCAGACAAGCCCTTACAAGCCCTTTTTCATGCCTGTCCAGTTGTTGATTGCCGGAAGCTGGGCCTTGAATTTTTTCTGGTATCGCGATATCAGAACTGTTATTCTGCTGCATGCACTGGTTGATCTGACGATGGTATGCAATGTCAAATTCACCATGTTCTGAAGACTGAGATCTTCTTCATGCACCATGGGCAACCATAAGTGTTGCCCATGCAATCTCCACTTTCTGTCACGCTCCCGACCTACTTTTACTAATATCTCTCCTCTTTTGAGCTTGTCAACAATTTGTAACCCCTCCCATCTGCACTCTATCAGAACCATCAAACAAATAATTTTTGTATTCTGTAACTATGAAGACCGAAATCGGTAAACCCAATAATAAAGTGCTTCGGAATCATCACCATGAAGTCATTCAAAGGTACTGTACTGGTTGCCGGAGCTACCGGCAGAACGGGAGCATGGATAATAAAACGCCTGCAAAGTCATCACCTTGACTATCATCTGTTTGTGCGATCCGGTAAAAAGGCACTTGAGCTTTTTGGGCCTGAAATCATTGATAAGCTGACCATTGGATCTATTGAAAATCCACAAGAAATCAATGCGGCACTTCATCATGCAGATGCCGTTATTTGCGCTATAGGCGGCAATGTAACCGACCCTTCATCAGCGCCACCTTCGGCTATTGACCGTGATGGCGTCATAAGATTGGCAACATTGGCAAAAGCACAGGGTGTTAAAAAATTTATTCTTATAAGTTCTCTTGCTGTTACCAGAGAAAACCACCCCTTGAACAAATATGGGCAAGTGCTTACCATGAAGCTTGAAGGTGAAAATGAGGCACGAAAACTCTTTTCGGATCAGGGTTTTTCCTATACTATTCTTCGGCCTGGCGGTCTGATTGAAGGCCCACCACTCCAACACTCACTGATTTTTGATACCGGGGACAAAATCGAAACCGGTTCCATCCCGCGAAGCGATCTGGCTGAGATCGCTGTTCTCTCCCTCTTTACTCCAGAAGCCCATAATATTACTTTCGAACTTGTTATGGGCGAGCCCGCCAATCAATCTTCACTTATAAAATATTTTACAAAGATTAATGACTGAAATATAATTCTGACTATACCAATCATCAGAATAGAAATATAAAAGACTCTTCGCATTAATAATCACATCAATTAATCAGCCATATACTTAATT
>CAILXE010000490.1 GCA_903838095.1 uncultured Chlorobiaceae bacterium | reverse complement strand
TGCAGTGCGAAAATCAGAAAAAGTCAAAGATATAACTCTAAGCTGACACTACAAAAGATAAGGCACACACTCTTTAATTTAATTATTTTGGCCATATTGTATTTAAACTGTTCAAGGCATGGCAATCATGCTCCGGAAAAACAACAACGCGGGAAATCAGAATATGCAAACTCATGAGTGCGAGTCTGTGGCCATTGCCGATATCCGGGCAACGGTCGTTCAGGTACGCCGAATCAGCAGTGATGTCAGCATCATAACCATCGAGTGCCCGGTAATTGCTGCAACAGCACAACCTGGCAACTTTGTTAATGTGAAGATTAACAGCGCGACGCAGCCTCTGCTCAGAAGACCTTTTTCCATTCATAACGTCCGTGGCCCGCTCATTGATATCATGGTGAAAACAGTCGGAGCCGGTACGACTCTCTTCTGCCAGATCACTGAGGGTTCAGTAGTATCAGTGCTTGGACCGCTGGGAAACAGCTTCAATCGAACAAGCCCTGAATTTGAGACGGCATTGCTTGTCTCCGGTGGAATCGGTACCGCTCCGATGCTTTTTCTTGAAAAAACACTGGCTGCAGAAGGCAGAAAAGTGATCAATCTTATCGGAGGACGAACAAAGGATGACATCCTCTCCCAAAACCTTGCCAACTGCCGGATTGCGACTGATGATGGTTCCGCCGGGTTCAAAGGCACTGTGGTGGATCTGCTTGACAGCTTAATCCATGATCTCAGAAAAGAGTGCTCTCTCAAGGTTTTTGCTTGCGGGCCAAATCCAATGCTGAAGGCACTTGCCCGTTTATGCCATGAACAGCAGCTTTCATGCGACGTCTCACTTGAATCGGTCATGGGCTGCGGCATCGGCATTTGTTATGGCTGCAGCGTTGAAGTCATGGCTCCTGACGAAGGAATTCGAACCATTCTGCTTTGCCGGGAAGGCCCCGTCATTGATGCAAAATTATTAATAGCATAAGACGTATATTAATTGTATAATTATCGTTCAATCAAGGCATTCCTGCACTTTTTTCTCAACGAACCGCTAAACGACTATGGCAAAAGGGCTCAACAAAGTAATGCTGATCGGTCATCTCGGCAACGATCCTGAATTAAGAACAACGACATCCGGTCTGTCAGTGGCCAATTTCACTTTAGCCACCAACGAAAACTTCAAGGACAGTAATGGCAACTTGCAGGAGAAGACTGAATGGCACAGAATTATCACGTGGGGTAAACTTGCTGAAATATGCAACCAATACCTTAAAAAGGGACGACAAGTCTATATTGAGGGGCGTCTTCAGACCAGAAGCTGGGACGATGCCAAAAGCGGTGAAAAAAAATATACCACAGAGATTGTCTGTTCCGAGATGCAGATGCTTGGCGGGCAAAGAGATCAGGGAAGTGGACAAGGCAGTTATGAGGGGACTCAAAGTTATGATCGACCACAGATCAATCCGGTCCAGCATGATTATCCACAGGGCAATACCTCGCAAACCACTCCATCCTCCGCTTCTATGCTTGAAAATGAAAAGGACGATCTCCCTTTCTGATTTGTTAATCTTCAGGGCGTGCTTCGGTACGCCCTGACATTATAATTTGACATACCCATAATGGAGGCACTGAAAAAAAATATCTCCGCTGGCGCCATTTCTCCGGTTTATCTTCTGTACGGCCCCGAAAGCTACCTGAAAGAAGAAGTTGCAAGTATGATCAGGAGCGCCATTTTCCCCTCCGAAAGCGAAGCCGCATGCAATACGCACATCTTTTATGGCCCCGATCTCACCATCGGTGAGCTTGTGTCAAAAGCATCCGAGTACCCGATGTTTACCCAAAAACAACTCATTATTGTCCGGCAGTTTGAAAAAATCAAAAAACCCTCGACAAAAGAACAGCAGAAACAGCACGACGAAAAACTTGGCTGCTATATCGCCAACCCTGCAGAATTTACTGTTCTGATCTTCGACTCGGACCAGATTGATAAAAAGGAGATAGAAAAACTCCCGTTCAGTGCCTTAAAAAAATTTCGTCACGAATTTCCCGTCATCAAATCTCCTGACCTTTTCGCCTATAACAGAGCAAAAGCTTCCGGATGGGAATTTGATGCCGACGCACTGAAAGCATTTACTGCATATATCCAGCCATCGGCAAGAGAAATATGCCACGAAATCGAAAAGATCATCATGTATGCCTCTACCCGAAACGGAGAGAGACAGATAACAGCTCATGATGTGTATGACTGTGTCGGTATCTCCCGGACCTACAATGTCTTTGAGCTTGAGAAAGCCCTTGCTGAACGAAGCCTGAGGCTCTGCAGCGGCATCTCACTCATGATTATGGATCAGGAAGGGCAGAAAGAGGGGCTTGGGAACATCGTCCGATTTCTTACAACTTTTTTTATCCGAATCTGGAAACTTTCGTTACCCGAGGTACAGAAAATGCCCCATGCTGAAATTGCAAAAACCCTTGGCATGTTCGGCAAACAGGAGTACTTTGTAAAAAACTATCTTGCCTACATCAAATCGTATTCACAAAAAGAGGCTGAACAGGCTTTATCCCTCCTGCAGGAAACCGATGCCGCACTGAAAGGCCTGCGTTCCTACCCGGACGAAAAATATCTGCTCCTGCAACTCATGCAAAAACTGCTGGGATAAACGACCGCACTCACAACCACCCTTTGCGCCTGTACCAGGCAATCGTTTTTGCCACACCATCGGCAAGAGTGGTTTTTGCGCCAAAGCCGAAATCCTGAGCGGCCTGCTCTGGAGAACAGACCCAATAGTCCTGCACCAGTTCATTGGCCTTGTCACGATTGACAAGCACTGCCTTACCCAATAGATAACCCGCAGAACCGATCACGGAGCCAAGAATAAACACAAGCGATTGAGGCAGAGAAATTTTATGGAGTCTGGTAAAACCGAGAGGCGGTCGCGACGCTGCAATCACATCATCCCATGAGTATGAACGGGGAGAGGTGATATAATATATATGGCCCACCGCCTTTTCTGAACGAGCTGCTGCCATCATACCGCTCACAAGATCATCAACATAAATCATGCTGAAACGCTGTCTCGACTGGTTGCCGGCAGAAACCAGAAACCCTTTGGCAAGCATCTGAAATACCTGAAACACGTCCATATCTCCCGGTCCATACACCGCAGGAGGACGCACAATAGTAACAGGAAGACGATTCGAACTTTCCAGACAAAGGGTTTCAGCCTTTAATTTACTTCGACCATAGGCACTTACCGGACATGGATGATCAGCCTCGCTTACCCCATGAATACCCTCAGATGCCGGGCCTGCAACCGTCAGCGACGAAACATAAAGAAAGCGCCTGAGATTTGGGTTATGCTCCCTGATGGCAATCAGCAAGTTGTTTACCGGCATCACATTGCCCGCATCATATCCTGCTTCGTCAAGAGCTTTGGTTACCCCCGCAAGGTGCACAATCCGGTCAACATCCCTGACCGCACGGCCAAGATCATCAAGATTGCTGAAACTACCCCGAACAACCTCAATACCTTCCGGTAAAGCTCCTGCCTGACTTTCAGGACGAAGAAAAACCCTGACTCTCTCTCCTTCTCCCAAGAGATATTTCAGAAGCCTCTTGCCAATAAAACCGGTTGAACCGGTCACCAATATTTTTTCACCCATATCCAGGACGACTCCATTTTATCAGGCACACCCACTCCATCAGGACTGAAAGCTTCTCCATCTCGAAAAAACCGTACCGGTTATTAACAGAAAAAAATAAAAATTTTTAATACATTTCGATTTATGAGCGAATTTTGCTTCCATAAACAAGTATCCCTTGGTCAAATCAATCAAAAAGAGGCGACCGTAAATCAAGAAATTCCAGCTTTTTTATCTGTAGCTGAAGTAAAATTGTATTCCTGTG
>CAILXE010000489.1 GCA_903838095.1 uncultured Chlorobiaceae bacterium | reverse complement strand
CTGGTTGCGGTTGATCTCCTCGAGGATGACTTCCTCCGTCCTATCCGGGCATGGATCGAGCGTAAAGATGATTTCGTAGGTTTTGTCCAACTGGGCAAAGACAGCTTCGACACGCGCCAGAAACGGGCGAATATTGGCCTCTTCTTTGTAGACGGGGACGATTAAGGATATCTGTCTCATTCGGCTTCCCAAAAAATATTTCCACATGGCGCATACAGTTTGGTAATTTTGTACCATGACCAGCAACACCCTCTTATTCCCACTTCTTCGCTCATTAACAGAAAATTGCTCCAGCACTATGCTTCTAGCAAGCGCTCACCCTCGTAGTGAACTAGTCGGGGCATATCTTCGATGCCCTCAGATTTGGAAATGATTGATGTTATCACCAGACACTGGAAACCGCATCGCCCATATACCATTTCCAGAAATACTGGCCCGGCAGAAACGTCTGCAACAATCTGTCTAGTCCACTTTTCGAAGCCTTGACAGTCATGCAAGTGGGTGAAATGTTCAGCCAAACTATCAGAAGGCCATCAATTCTCTCAACCTTATTTTCGTTGAACGCAGACTTTACCATTACCTTTCCTTCATCGTCGCCGACATGTCAAACACGGAATTGTCCGACTGATTTTATCTTGCCAGGAGGTATATATTGACCGGCAAGATCAGCCCCAAATTCTACAAGTGCATACCTCTTACACAAAACGCTGCCCTAGAAAATAATCACTGCACGCCTCGTGCATCACTGTGATTCAATGAAAGAACACTCAGCCCCAATCGCCGTACATCGTTACTTTTAGAATCTACGTCTCTAGGTGTCCAAGTTGAAGATGACCTTAGCATAATCATGTTCGAGGATTCCGTTTTGCTCGCCGAAGGTGCAACTTCCAGCGAATAACGGCCTGCAGTATTGATAATAGTGCTAGATGCGCTCCTCCCTCGAGCCAGGTATACATTAACTGGCCCATTCTTCAAAAGCGCAACAGGGACATCGAAACCCACAGATACGACCCTATCATCAGGGCCCAGACATGCCGTCCAAATACCATCAATTGCCCAAGAACCTGATGGAAAGGAGATTCTAGTGTCGGGGCCGACCACAATCTTTTCAAAGCGAAATCTGCTGGACTGGCCGATAACTTGCTGCTTATCCACGGAAAGGGTAAAGCCGTTGGAAGATCGCAATGTGCGACTTAGAGGATCATTAACCGAAACAACTGCAATAAATTTCTTAATATTGTGAGGGAAACCTCTAAAGTCATACTGAAACTGACCGTCTTCGCTGATGCAACCGCTCTCCTTGTTAACAGGAGGAGAACCTCGACGCGCCAATCTGTCGACCTGACCAGTACGCAGTGTTACTAACTTCATTCCAATATCATGAGAAACCAATTCCGAAAACCATAACACTTCTCCCTCACCTTCTTCAAAGACTATCATTGGATAGCCGCTGTCCACCTCCGCTGATAACAAAGACTTCCAATTCTTGAAAGATAAAACCTCAATTGATTTCTTGATCTGAACGACATCATAGGCATTGGCAGATATATATAAAACAGATACAATTATTAGCATTAACCTAGCAAACAATTTTAAACCGGGCCGATAATGATCGACCAGTGGCGTAAATGCCAGCCCTATGACAAGAACCAGACCTATCGAAAACTGAGAAAAATACTTGATTGCCGCATACCAGTGTCCTCCCGAAAAAATGGGCATCGAAAGTGTGATGACGGACAAGGAGCACCAGACAACAAGGGTTGCCAATAGCCCAAACCTTGCTTTACGCAAGCCAATGATTGATGCGCAAAATAAAGTGAACCAAAGCGCAATAGGTAAATAAGCGACGTCCGATGAAAAAAATAGATGGCGCTGTGCAAATGGATGTGACAGGCCGGTTATATTCGATACAAACAAACCAATATTTTGCCGAGGGTCTGCAAATATGTTCCAACCACCGCCTGACCCGAGTTGACCAAAAAAGTTCTTAAAGGCACTCAATGCGAGATTTGGATTGACCACTAGAGCGAGGCAAAGCCCCAAAACAATCGTTAAGAAAGGGCTTGTAACGCCATCCACCCTAATCGACAGTGCGCCCGATACAGCGATGGCTACCACGACCACGGGCACACCAAACTCCGGATAGGTAATAGCGGAGAATGCTGCAAACAGTGCAATTAGGAGAATTTCACCCACAGGGTGGTGGCCTATTATCCTGAGCGGTAAGGCCCGATTGGAACCCATTCCGCTGGCGTAGACTGGTATATCGCTTGCACTAAATGCTAT
>CAILXE010000488.1 GCA_903838095.1 uncultured Chlorobiaceae bacterium | reverse complement strand
TGCCTTGATGGCTGCAGGATGAAGGTGTGGATTCATCATGTACTGTAGACATAGAATGTAGAGTTTGATTTTACAGAAAAAATATAAACGGCATGGTAGAATTCAATGAATAAAATTATTTCTGAAGAAAACGAAGTGAAACAGGAACACCCTCAAGGCTGAAATGTTCCCGGAGCTTTTTTTCAAGAAATTTTCTGAAATTGTTTTGAACCAGAAGTGGATCATTACAGAAAAAAGCAAAGACCGGCCATGCGGCATTTATCTGGGTCATATACTTGATTTTCAGCTCTTTTCCTGTTTTCGTGGACGCATGGGTTTGTGACAGCGCCTCTTCCAGAAATTTATTAAGCACGCTTGTCGTTATTTTTCGAGAGCGGTTGCGGCTGATCTCCTGTGCAGTGTCGATTGCCCTGTACAGGTTCTTTTTTGTAAGCGCTGAGATAAAGACGACTGGGACATAAGAGAGGTTGCCCATGTTCATCCTCAGATTTTCCTCATAAATCTTGCTGGTTTTTGAATCCTTTTCGATCAGATCCCATGTGTTGATCAGTAAAAGCGCTCCTTTTTTGCGCTCGACGGCCATATTAATAATCTTCATATCCTGCTTTTCTATCCCTGGTTCAGCATCAAGCATTACCAGGGCAACGTCGCAACGCTCAATGGCCTTTTCCGTTCTCAGGGAGCTGTAGTATTCGATCCCGGCATCTATTTTTGTGCGTTTTCTCAGTCCTGCCGTATCAATCAGAATAAACTCCTGCTGCTTTCTGGTGAAGCGGCTGTCGATTGCGTCGCGGGTGGTGCCTGGAATATTGGATACAATCAGACGGTTTGAACCAAGCAGTGCATTGACAAAACTTGATTTCCCGACATTTGGTCGCCCAACCACGGCAAGCTGTATGGCAGCATCCTCAGCCAGAGGCTCTTTTTCAGTTTCAGGCAGTGACTCAAGAATGTCGTCAAGCATATCGGCCACTCCGCTTCCATCCCTTGCCGATAAAAAATAGGGTTTGGTAAATCCGGTGCTGATAAACGATTCAGCATCAAGGTTAAGTTGTGGCGATTCAACCTTGTTGACCGCAAAAAAGAGCTGCTTGTGCTGGAACGTGCGTTGCAGCAATCGTCCGAGTTCGAGATCTTCATAAGAGAGGCCGGCGCGCACATCGGTCAGAAAGATGATAATGTCGGCATCCCGGATGGCCATCAGCGTCTGCTCAAGCATTGCCTTGCTGATGATGTCACCATCGGCGTTGTAGCCGCCGGTATCCATCAAGAGAAACTGTTTGCCCTGCCACTCGCCCTCGGCGATGTGTCGGTCTCTTGTGACGCCTGGAGTCGGGTCGACAATGGCGCTTCGCTGGCGCAGGATTCTGTTGAAAAGGGTAGATTTGCCGACGTTAGGACGGCCCACCAGAGCAATTAAAGGCTTCATAAGAACAGAGACGGTCTTGGTAAAAAAGTTGTTACAGGACTTCTTCCGGAATTCCTGTTGAGATATAAGGTATAATTTGTAGAATTAAGTGGAATAATTTACATTCATGAACTTTATTTTTCGGAAAAGTCCAGTTAATCTTAGTATAGAGCATGAGCAAGACGTTAAGTTTTAAGACATATTCGGCAAAGCCCGCAGATGTTGATCGCAAATGGTATGTTATTGATGCCGAGGGTCAGGTCTTGGGCAGAATGGCTTCTGAAATTGCGAAAGTCCTGAGGGGCAAACACAAGCCGCAGTTTACCCCGCACATTGATACTGGCGACTTTATTGTTGTAACCAATGCTGATAAAATTGCGCTCAGCGGTAAAAAGGAGGATCAGAAAAGCTACTTTTCGCACTCCCATTATCCAGGCGGCGTTAAGGTTGATCATGTGAAAGACCTGCTAAAGAAAAAACCGGAAAGAATTGTTGAAAATGCTGT
>CAILXE010000487.1 GCA_903838095.1 uncultured Chlorobiaceae bacterium | reverse complement strand
GGATGTTAATGCCATATGATTATGTCACCCCCTAACTGCCACGTGAAAATGTCACCCCCTAGGCGAAAAAAGAGTAGAAAGAGACACTAGAAAGATGGAGGTGTCTCATGTCCAGGGAGGAGAGCATTACAATGGCAGAGTTGAATAGATATGAGGTTATTAAATCTTTATTGGACGGAAAACTGACAAATAAAGAGGCTGGGCGATCTTTACAGCTTACAGTACGCCAAATTCAGAGAATTAAGAAAAGAGTATTCGGGGAAGGAGTTCGGGGCGTTTTTCATGGTAATAAAGGTAGAAAGCCCTTACATGCTTTTTCTGCGGAATTCAAGGGAGAGGCTATGGATCTTTTCAAGCGGAAATACTTTGATTTTAATTTTTCTCATTTGTCTGATTATCTGTTAGAGGCAGAGGCCATTAAGATCGGGCGAGAGACATTGAGAAAATGGTTAAGAGCAGCCGGCCTTGGAGGAAAGAAGCATCGGCAGCCTGCGCATCGTAAAAGAAGGATTCGTTGCGGTAAGGAAGGTCAAATGCTTTTTTTAGATGGTTCGCCACATGCTTGGTTTGGGCAAGTTCAATCAACTTTAATCCTCTGTACAGATGATTCTACGGGAAAGCCTCTTTATGGACTGTTTCAACCACAGGAAGATTTGGAAGGATGTTTCCTTGTTTGCAGACATGTCTTTGAGAAGCAGGGTTTGCCGGGCTGTTTTTATCTGGATAAAGCCTCACAGTTTACGACAACCCGATATGGAGGCACACATTATAGCATCCATATAATAAATAAACCTACCCACTTTGAACGGGCGATGCAAGAGCTGAGTGTCGGGACTATTTTTGCTGACTCGCCACAGGCACGCGGCAGAGGTGAAAGAATCAATGGCTCTTTTCAAGACCGTTTAGTTGCCGAGATGCGGGTTAAGGGCATTGATAGCTATAGTGCGGCAAATCGATATCTTAATCAAATCTTTATTCCCAAGTATGGCAGACGATTTGGCGTACAGCCTCGAGAAAAAACAAGTGCCTGGCGAAAAATACCGGCACATATTGACCTAAGGAATATCTTGTGTCGCAGGTATCTCAGAACTGTGAATAATGACAACACCATATCTGTAGATGCACAAATCATCCAGTTGATGCCTACAGCCAGTCATCCTCATTTGGTGAAGGCCAAGGTGATTGTTAATCGATGGCTTGATGGTTCCTGGCATATATACAATCGAGATGCTGGAGAAGTTCCTTGTAAACTTTTTGAATTGTCTTTAAATAAATTGGGCGCCCTAGGGTGACATTTTCACGTGGTACTAGGGATGACATTTTCACGTTGCAATAACAGATAATTTTGGTTCCGGCTTTCATCACCCTGATTCCACTTGACCATCTTTACCTGATTGTTATAGATTATGTAACAGAGGTATTTTAAGCATGGATTTTAAAAGTGTGAATGATGTTCAAGAGCGTTTGGAGATGGTCGGCTACATTCCTTCCAAAGAGATAGCTACTGTGGTGTTTCTGGCGGCAGCAACACAAAAGCCTGTTCTGGTTGAAGGGCCTGCCGGTGTCGGTAAAACGGAACTGGCCAAAGCCATAGCCAGAAGCATGGATCGGGAGTTAATCCGTCTGCAATGTTACGAAGGTCTTGATGAAGCAAAAGCCCTTTATGAAT
>CAILXE010000486.1 GCA_903838095.1 uncultured Chlorobiaceae bacterium | reverse complement strand
ACATTTTTTGCAGTTAAGTTTGCTTGCTAAAAGCGGCAAAATATTTGTAATTTCAGGCGTAGTTGATGATACTTTGTGGCCAACATTCAAGGATGCAATCAAGGGTTCATTGCAAAGTTTTTCTCTAAAGTAAATATTCCTTATGTATACAGATCAAGATAATGGTTTTACTATCATACCGCCGCAGGGGTGGATAACAGATAAAAACAAAAAATTTGGTCTGGTTATATTTAAGGATTCAAGATGGAGATTAAATTCATCTATAAACGTTGAGTCAGAATCCACCGACCTGAAACTTGATGAATATGTCGTCTATGAATTAGATAAGGAGCAAAAAATTCCAGGCCTATCGGTAATCAATAAGACAAAGATAGTTTCCAATGGCATCGATTGCTATCTGATAAGAATGGAAGTCAAAATGCCGTACGGCATACTTCATCAATTACAGCTTATAACCGTTACAAACGCCAAGAGATCTTTTCTTGTAACAGGTATGAGTAAAGATAAAGTCTGGGCTACAAATGAGAAATTGATAAATGATTCACTAATGACCTTTTCTGTTCTGCATTAAAGCATATTTACCATTAACTCTGTTCTAATAACGTTCCAGACGGCGCACAGTTGTGAAATATCGCCTGTTTTGGGTGATTTTGCGAGAATAGAATAAGGGCTTTTGAAAGACTGTTGAGCCACGGTTCTATTTTTGATGGAAAGGTTCCAAAGTAACTTTTCGATTACCTTACGCTTTCGTTCATCATCAGCGACGATAAAATCATTCATGGCTCTGCTAGCTTGCAGGAATACATTTTTGATAGGTTCCAAAGTTAAAGCTGGCGTCTTTTTCGATTGAGCCTCTTTGAGCTGTTGGTCCAGAGATACACGCTCATTGTGTATTTCAAGTATCTTGGCATCGTAAATGTCCTTTGAAATCTGATCTGCCAGGAATGTATCGAGTAAGCGTGATTCTTTCGTCTTGCACGATTCCAGACGGCTTTGAAGGGTTGCTAATACAGATTCGGCATAGGTATCTTTCAGTTCTGTTTTCTCTTTAGCTGCTTGGTACATGATCTCAATAACTTCCTCGTCGTACTTAATCGTTTGAAGAATTGGAGCAACCATATTGTACAGATAATTCTCGCGCATGTATTTCTGATGTTCGGTACAGCTACCTTTGCCGTTAGTGCAATAGTAATACTGGTGTCCTTTTTTGAGACAAGCAGTTAGGGCACAGCCGCAGTTTTCGCATTTGAGGAATCCTCGTAGCGGGAAGAAATGCGTTTTTGGTCTGGGATGCAGTTTGCCTTGTAATACCTGTTGAGCTTGGTCGAATAGGTCTTTGGATATGAGCGGTTGATGATTGCCCGGATAGTATTTGCTGTCACGGAGCATGAGACCGCAGTAGAATGGATTGGTGACGATACGATGTATGGTAGCTCGATATACTTTTTTACCAGAATTGGTGCGCAGTCCTTCAGAGTAGAGAATGTCCGATATTTCTTGGAAGCTGTGAGAGCCGGTAGCGTATAGTTCAAATGCTTTGACGGTATATTTTGACCTTGATTCGTCAATGATGATGGTCTTGTTGGCTTTGTCGTTTAAGTATCCAAATGGCGGATGATTAGGCCAACCGCCTTTCTCTAGTTTAGCTCGATTACCACGCTTCACATTGACGCTTAGATCACGGCTGAATTGATTGGCCATACCGAATTGCATAGCCATGATGAAGGCCGATTCGTTTGGTAAATGTGTAGCTTCGTAGGTTCGGATCTCTTTGATGATATTTTTCTGGAGCATGTCCATGATAAGTCCGCCGTCCAAGAAGTTGCGAGCCAGACGATCTAGCTTCCAACAGAGAATGGCGTCAGCCTTACCGGACTGAATCATTGTGACCATTTCATTGAAAAGAGGCCTGCCAGAATCTTTGGCCGTTCTACTTTCCTTGAATGTTTTAACGATCTTCAAAGCATTCTTTTCGGCAATCGTAATGAGCTCATGCTCCTGCGAATCAAGCGAGAGCACCTGGCGATCTTCAGAGTCCAGGGATTTTCGACAGTAAAGAATATATTTCATGATGAGAATTTTACGCTT
>CAILXE010000485.1 GCA_903838095.1 uncultured Chlorobiaceae bacterium | reverse complement strand
TTCAGGCCGCTGAAGAGCGACACTTTGGAGAATGTGCTCACGCCCGTCAGAAACACAAAGCGCAGGTATTCGTCGTTCTCCTTGATTTTTGTGTAAAAGTCCCGCATTCCATCCCGAATAATGAGAGCCTCGGGTATATTGTCAATATTGTCCAGAATAGGCTTGTCATACTCATCAATGACAATGACAACCTTTTGCTGATATTTCTCGGCTGCCTTCCTGATTAATTCTGTAAAAAAGTATTGTGCTTTAGATTTATGTGCACATTCAAGCCCAAGCCGCTCCTCATTGGATTTGAGGATGTACAACAAATCCTCCTCAAGATCAGCCTTCGAGTGAATCCCGCCACTGAAACTTATCTTGATGACCGGATATTTCACCTCCCAGTTCCACTGCTCCTCAATCAGCAGCCCCCGAAACAGCTCCCGTTTCCCCTCAAAAATATTTTTCAGCGTATCAAGGAAGAGGCTCTTCCCGAATCGCCGGGGCCGCGACAGAAAAACATATTTAAACCCGTCAATCAGCCTAAGAGCAATCTCTGTTTTGTCAATGTAGATATAGCTATCTTCAATTATTTTACTGAACGTCTGTATGCCTACCGGCAGCTTTTTCATCGTCAACCTCACTTGAAAACATTAGCTCATGAACAAGCATGCTACACACTTTTTTACGACACGCTGAAATATAAGGAAAATACCAACACCAGACGGCGTTTTGAAGCCCTTGCCGTTGAAACAAGAAAAACGAAAAACAGCTTCTCAAACGCAAAGTCAACGCGTTAATTTATTTTGCCCATGTACAAAATTATGGGGCAATCGTCGCAACTTGCAGCACCTCGGTGAGTACCTGGCAGGATTTATCGATGTGACGGGATTCGAGAGTGGGATGAACAAGAAACATCAGCGATGTTTCACCAAGTTCCTTTGCAACCGGAAAACGTTCATCGGGTCTCCATCCGGTGTTATCGAAGGCCTTTTCGAGATAAATTTCGGAACAGGAACCTGAGTAACAGGGCACTCCCTGATCGTTGATTGCCGCCATGATGCGGTTTCGATCCCATCCCTCTTTCAAGGCTGTTGGATCAACAAACACATAACATTTATAAGCCGCATGTTCGGCCCAATCCGGAAAAACAGGCACACGCAAACCGGAAAGCATCCGAGCTGCTCTCCATATCTGTTCAGCGTTAGCCCGCCGTCTTTCCGACCACTCCGCCATGCGCTGTAACTGTATCCTGCCAATGGCTGCCTGCATTTCAAGCATTCGATAGTTGGAGCCAAACGATTCATGCAACCAGCGAAATCCTGGCGCGTGCTCTTTCTCATAAACGGCTTGCCACGATTTCCCATGATCTTTATATGCCCACATTGATGACCATAACGCACGATCATTGGTGGTCACCATGCCCCCCTCACCACCTGTGGTCATAATCTTGTCCTGACAGAACGACCAGGCCCCAACATGACCGATAGAGCCAACCGACCGACCCTTATAACGCGCTCCGTGTGCCTGGGCACAATCCTCAATCACAAAAAGGTTATGCACACTTGCCAACTCCATAATCGGATCCATATCACACGGCATTCCAGCAAGATGAACACAGATAATTGCCTTCGTCCGGGAGGTCAGAACCTTCGCAATCGTTTCTGCCGTACAATTCTGGGTATGACGATCAATATCTGCAAACACCGGCACCGCCCCCAATGCCACAACACAGGAGGCTGAAGCAATAAAGGTGCGGGGTGTCACCACAACCTCATCATCCACACCAATACCCAATGCTTTCAGCGCAAGCTCCAACGCGAGCGTACCATTAGCAAGAGCTATCGCATAGTCGCAATCCGCCCATACCGCAAACTCTTTTTCAAATTCCCTGCACTCCTGACCAGTCCAGTAATTAACTTTGTTGGACAAGAGAACACGAGAAACTGCATCAGACTCTTCTTGAGTATAGGACGGCCAAGGGGGAAATGAAGTGTTCAGCATTTATGAAGAATTACTTTATCGGCATACACGTGCGCATCTCACGTTACTTATGTGAGCTTCGTTTTATAGAAAACAGCTTCCAGTGTAGGCGCAGTGAGGATCGCTTCACCCCAGGCTTCCAATGCCTGTTCAGATGCACTGCTTAACTTCTCTGTTGCCCATTGCGGAAGGGCGCCAAAACGACGCTCCAGTTGCCTTCCCAGTAACCTGGATCCACCTTCTACACGGCCTTTGGCCATACCTTCGGCTATGCCCATTCTTTCTATGCTGGTGATGTATTGCACTTTTTCTCTCTCCTCGATTGTTTTAAGTATTTGCACCAGAATGCAAATACACAATATCACCAACGCCCCGCGACATAAAACGGCAGGAAACTCCTTTTGAAATATCAGGTAATCATCGCTGGTTAAGTAATTACACCCACTGAAGAAGTGTTGCTCCCCATGAATAACCAACACCAAACCCGACAAGCATCACAAGGTCACCGGTTTTAAGTTTACCTTCACTCTGCGCATCCTTAAGAGCAATAGGAATAGTGGCAGATACTGTATTGCCGTAATTTTTGAACGACATATAAAATTTTTCTTCAGGAATATTTAACTTCTTGCAAAGGTGTTCCAACATAAACTTATTGGCCTGATGAAAAACAAAGAGATCAATATCGTCCATCGATTTCCTGGATAGAGTCAGTAATTCCTTCACTGATTTTGGGATAGTTCGCAAGGTAAAAGTAAAGATTTCTGATCCGTTCATGTAAAGGTTGTCCTGAGAGCGAAGATTACCCTGTTCATCTTCAACCACTTGAGCGGACTCAGTACTACGACAAATGCGAGCGCCACCGGTCGGAACAATCAGATTTTTACCTCCACTTCCATCCGTACCATATACAAATGGCCCAATTTTTGACTCAGCTTCACTGAAACTCTGAACCAATGTCGCTGCAGCAGCATCACCAAACAAGGTGCGCACACTTTTATCGGCAGGATGAATATGTTTACTATAGGTTTCTGCTGTAATCAATAAAACATTGCGAGCCTGACCTGTTTCAATCAAACCTTTTGCGAGCCCAAGTCCGTATAGATATCCAGAACAACCAAGATTAAAATCTAATGCCCCGCAGCATTTAGGTAAGCCAAGCAGATCCTGCATGAGGCATGATGTTGTTGGAAGAAAATAATCAGGACTTTGAGTACAGAACAAAAGGTAATCTATATCTGACCGGCCACAGGCTCCACTGGAAAAAAGTTTTTCAGCAGCTCGAATTCCCATGTCAGAAGCACATTGATCTTGTGCAGCAATGCGCCGAACTTTAATCCCAATCTTTTCCTCAATTTTTTCAACTGACCATCCTGGAAATTCGGCTTCCAACATGTCATTAGTCAATAATCCATCAGGAAGGTAGTACTCAATTGCTCTGATAAATGCCTTCATTTTCCGCTATAATCCTCGCTTGATATGATTATTGATCTAAAACCCTGCAATCTGTTTAGCCGGAACACCCATGACCGTTGCACCTGCCTTAACTTTTTTAAGTACCACACTACCGGCACCAACTATTGCATAATCACCAATTTCGGCTCCAGGCAATACAATCGCATGACTTCCAAGAAAAACTCCTTCCCCAAGTGAAGCGAAACCATTTACAGCAGAATGAGGGCTTAGAGTGCAACCATCAGCAACAATAGCATCATGTCCGATAGTTGACTGTAAATTCATCATCACAAATTCACCCAATTCTACATCTGAAGTAACAATAGCTCCAGGACAAAGAATACATCCAGAACCAATGGCACAGCGATGACCAACAATCGCAGTCCGATGAATGAACGTAATAAATTGTGCGCCACGTTCCTTGAGGTATCGACAAACTCGCAACTTCGTAGAAGGATGAGCAATAGCACATATAAACCGATCATCAGGTTTGGGAACATAATCCAATGGGTCTGCCAATATGGAAAAGTGACAATCATATGTGTCTAAAACAGCAGAATTAGCATCAAGAAACCCACCGACCTCCCAGTCCCTATGTTGTTGAGGAACATCCAGAACCCAATTGAGAACTTCCCGACCAAACCCTCCAGCACCAATAATCAGTACGCGTTTCATTTTCACCTCAATGAGCAGTATAACCACCATCAACAACAAGCGTTGTCCCGGTAATCCATCTACTGGTATCGGCCAGTAAAAATGCAATAGCATTAGAG
>CAILXE010000484.1 GCA_903838095.1 uncultured Chlorobiaceae bacterium | reverse complement strand
TCATAAAGAGGCATTCAAGCAGACTATTGACAGTATGGTTAACAAGGAAAGCAGCAAAAACCTGATCATTGATTTTTCTCAGGTTAAAGCCATTGATTCCTGCGGAATCAGCTCAATGCTGCTCGCCCACCAGCTTGCCAATCAGTCAACCGGACTTGCTATTTTCGTTTCTCTCTGCAAGCAGATCAAGGATCTTCTGAAACTGACTAATCTGGACAAACAGCTTTACATTTTTTCCTCCATCAATGAGGTGGTGACCCTGATTGAACCTGCAATGAAAACGAAACGAGGCGGCAGGGGAAAAGCGCAGGCTCCTGCCGATGAAATCATCGATGAGCTCCTGTGCGATGAACTCGATCTGATCGTTGAGCCGGATCTCCATGACGAACATCTTGTTGAACCGGATGAAATTCCTCATGACTCAGATATTTCCGATTCCCTGGCAGAAAAAGAGCCTGGTTTAAAAAAAAGGGGGCGCCCAAAAAAAAGTTGATAACCACCGTTTTCTTACGTACAATAAAAAGAGGGCGGTACTCACCTGCTTGACCGTTCAGAAAAATTTGCCAGATATAATACTGTACAGCGAAAAGACGATCATATCGCCCGTTGCAGAAATAAAATAGCATGGCATGTTCAACTCTTTTTATAAGCAACAGCTTGAGCGGCTCTTCGAATCAGCAGATATCCGAATTGAAGGAAGCCGGCCATGGGATATTAAAATCCACAACCCGCTTGTGTACAAGCGAACAATCACTGAAGGAAGCCTTGGCTTTGGTGAGGCCTACATGGAGAACTGGTGGGACTGCCATGACCTGGATGAGCTGTTTTTCAGGCTGCTCAATTCAAAAGCTGATACAAAAACAGCCAAGCACTCCATGTTGATCGCAAAATTGATTGGTAAAACTTACAATCTGCAACATCCTTCAAGGGCTTTCAGGATCGGCGAGACACATTACAATACCGGTAATGATCTGTTTGAAGCCATGCTCGACAAGCGATGGATCTACAGTTGTGGATACTGGAAAGAGACAAACTGCCTGAACAAAGCCCAGGAGCAGAAGCTCCGCCTTGTTTTCGACAAGCTGCAACTGCAACCCGGGATGACGCTTCTTGATATTGGTTGCGGCTGGGGCGGCGCCGCCAGATTTGCCGCAGAAGAATATAACGTGTCGGTAACAGCAATAACTGTTTCAAGCGAACAGGCCAAAATTGCCAAAGAACAATGCGCTGGCCTGCCGGTGACCATCGAGCTGAAGGACTACCGCGACGTGCAAGGATCTTTTGATCGAATTTATTCGATAGGAATGTTCGAACATGTTGGCCATAAAAACTATCACAACTACTTCGACATGGTCAACAGGTGCCTGAAACCTGACGGATTAACCCTGCTTCACACCGTAGGCAGCAACATCCCGTGTGTCAATGGCGATCCCTGGAGCTGCAAATATATCTTTCCAAACTCCATGCTTCCGTCTGCAAGCCAGATCACAAAAAGCTACGAACGCCATTTCATGCTTGAAGACTGGCATGTTTTTACCCATGACTACTCGCTGACGCTGAAGGCATGGCATGAAAATTTCGAAAGAGAGTGGCCCGCGCTGCAATCCCGTTACGGAGAAAAGTTTTACCGAATGTGGCGCTATTATCTGTTAAGCTTTTCGGGAGCCTTCAGGGCCCGCTCGATTCAGCTCTGGCAGATACTGCTCTCAAAAAATGGACTGCGTCACAGAGTAACCATTCCCCGATAGCAGATCAGTGATAGAGCAAAAACCGCTCGGGATGAGAGCGCTTAAACTCCTCTACCTGAAAATTGCTCGCTTCAATAATGTTGTAGAACGGCTGTTGCTTTTTTATCAGTTCTCTGAAAAGAGGGCCACCCGCAAGCCGGTCGAAAAATTCGCCATGCTTGTCAAGAGCTATATTCTCCGGGTAGAGACGCTGAAGTTCAAGCAGAAGAGCAGTTGCGGTTCTGAACGGACGGAAAACTTTTCTGTCAGTCACCACAAGCTTCAGGCCCTGACAGCGCTCGCCACTGAACTTGCCTGATCGCGGCTGAAACTCGACAGTATCGAACGACACCCCGGACAGCGCATATCTCTGTAAAGCGAGCGCAAGCTCTTCGCTTTTGATAAATGGAGCGCCAAACTGCATGAAAGGAGCATCCGTGCCACGCCCTTCACTGACCATGGTTGCCTCAAGAAAAACCGTCGCCGGGTAGATAATGGCCGTCTCAACATTCCTGATATTCGGCGAAGGGCTTTTAAAACTGAATCCGGGATACTCATCAACAAAACGGTCCCGCCGATAGCCAAGCATCGGTATCACCCTGAGATCAAGCTTCCTGTAACGCAGCTCCTTCAACATGAGGGCAATCTCACCGACCGTCATCGAATGCACAAAAGGAATATTGACTGCTCCTACAAACGATTCATATCCAGATGTCACCATAAACCCCTCTTGAGGTAAAGGCATAACCGGATTTGGACGATCCAGCACCATAAAAGCAATCCCTGCCTCATCACATGCCTCCATGGCATTCTTCATGGTGGAAATATAGGTATAACAGCGGGTGCCAACGTCCTGGAGATCAAAGAGAAGCAGATCAATCTGCCGCAGTTGACGGATATCAGGTTTTTTGGTGGCTCCGTACAGTGAGAAGACCGGAATGGTATCGGCCACAACGGCGTTCCCCACTTTTTTACCCGCTTCAATATCAGCCGAAAAGCCATGTTCTGGGGCCATGAGAAACTTGACGTTGACGCCATTGCGGAGCAGTATGGCATAATCTGCCTCTCCTCCCCGACTGACACCCGCAGAATTGGTAATAAGACCAACCCTCAAGCCTGAAAGCTCCCTGCATCCCGAGGTTTCAAGCCGGTCAATACCACAGAGCAACTGTTCGGCTGAAGCGGGAAGCACAAAGAGAAAAAGAGCTGCCAGAGCGATGGCTGCTTGCATGAAAAAGCTCTTATTTCCTGCTCTTGCTGGCCTTGAAAAAGAGTGGTTACTCATCTATCATGACAGTACCTCAATAAAAAAACAGGTTTAAACAAAAAAGCCGCCTGTTACAGAGGCGGCTTTTACTGGTGGTGGGGACAGGACTTGAACCTGCAACCTTCGGGTTATGAGCCCGACGAGCTACCAATTGCTCCACCCCACGATGTTTGTCCTTTAAGGTAAACAATAAATTCTCTTTTCCAAAAATCTATTGTATCTGTTTACCATTTATTTCATTTCCTGAAGGTTCCAGAACAAAAAGTTTGCCGTCAGCACCCTCTACCGCCAGAATCATGCCTTCGGAAACTTCGTCACGGATGCTCCGTTCGGCAAGATTAGCCACCAGAACAACATTTTTTCCAATCATCTCTTCCGGAGTGTAATGCTTCGCAATACCGGCAAGCACCTGCTTTGTGACAGAACCGACTTGCAATTGCAATTTCAGTAGCTTCCCCGCTTTTTGAACTTTTTCAGCGGCGATCACTCTGGCGACTCTCAGGTCAACCTTTTGAAAATCATCAAAACTGATCTCCGGCTTAAACTCCATCCTCTCCTGTTCAGCTCCGGCTTCACGTTTTTCAGCTTCAGCAAGCAAAGCTGCAATCTTTTCAAGCTCCGGCGCAATGGCGCTATCCTCAATTTTTGTAAAGAGGATTTCAGAATTTCCACGAAGCTTGTGTCCCTTCTGCAGCCCTGGCTTTTTCGCCTGCTCCCAGAGGGAATTCTCCGGGTTTACCACTTGCTTGATAATGCTGTCGATCGTGCCGTCGAACCCAAGCATGGCATATATACGATTACAGGTTTCCGGAATCACCGGATAAAAGAGCAGGGCAAGGGTATGGCAAAGGTTCAGGGATACAGACATAATCTGCGCAGCAGCATCACGATCACTCTTTATGAGTTTCCATGGTTCGTTTTGCGTAAGATACCGGTTAGCCTTACGCGCTATATCCATTGTTTTGGAAACTGCCTCACGGAAATGGAATTGCTCATAGGCTTGCCCAATTTCATCAATCAAATCATCAAGATTCACCCTGTTGTCAAGCCTGTCAATTTCAACATCATTATCATGAGTCAGAATAACGGCAAAGGACTCCATAAGATGAGGAGGGCAATCAATCGGCACAACCCCACCGAATTTCGAATTGGTAAAATCAACGGAGCGCTTGATAAAGTTTCCAAGAGTATCAGCCAGCTCACCGTTGGTACGATTTTGAAAATCCTGCCAACTGAAATCGGTATCCTTGTTTTCAGGATAGTTCATGGCGATGCTGTAGCGAAGAGTATCAGCGGGAAATTTTTCAAGAAACTCGCCAAGATAGACCGCATAGTTTCGCGATTTCGAGAACTTCCTTCCCTCAAAATTCATGAACTCAGAGGCTGGCACATTGTCAGCAAGATTATACAGCTCATTTGAACGCCCTTCGTTCCATGCCATCAGAATAGCAGGAAACATCAGCGTATGAAAAACAACATTATCTTTGCCAATAAAGTGAACAAGGCGGCACTGCGGATCCTGCCAGTAAGATGTCCACAGATTGCTCTCACCCCGTTCAGCGGCCCACTCCTTTGTAAATGAGATATAACCCAGCACCGCATCGAACCAGACATAAAGCACCTTTCCGGAAGCCTCTTCGCTCTCAAGGGGCACCTTTATGCCCCATGACAGGTCACGGGTAATCGCCCGGTCATTCAGCCCCTGCTTAAGCCAGGTACGGGTATAGTTCACCACATTTGAGCGCCACTCATCCTCATGGGTGTTAACATAAGCCTCAAGCTGCTCCTGAAAGCGTCCAAGGGGAAAATACCAGTGCATGGTATCACGCAATTCGGGCGTTGCATCCGAGAGTTTGCTTTTCGGATTGATCAGTTCGAGTGGACTTAAATGCGTGCCGCACTGTTCACACTGATCACCATTGGCCTCAGGATTATTACAAATCGGACAGGTTCCGGTCACATAACGGTCAGACAGAAAGCGCCCTGCTTTTGTGTCAAAAAAAAGCTTTTCTGTCTTTTGTTGAAAAATGCCTTTTTGCTCAATCTCAAGAAAAAACTCCTGCGCGGTTTTATGATGCACCTCCGAAGTCGTTCTTCCATAGTAATCAAAAGAGATATAACACTTTGAGAAGGCGTCAAGATTCATCCGGTGATAGCGATCAACCACATCGCGAGGAGAAATCCCCTCTTTCTCGGCCGTAATGGTAATGGGCACACCATGTTCGTCCGATCCACCAATATGGATGATATCTTCACCTTTAAGCCTTTTATACCGGACGTAAATATCCGCAGGAAGATAAACACCGGCAAGATGGCCAAGATGAACCGGGCCATTGGCATAAGGAAGCGCTGTGGTAACAAGTGTTCTTTTAAAATCAGACATATATGGCAAGCGTTATTATTTTTTTACAAACAGCGCATTGA
>CAILXE010000483.1 GCA_903838095.1 uncultured Chlorobiaceae bacterium | reverse complement strand
ATTACTGCCCAGGGAGCGTCATTATATGCTATTCCAAACGATGTTAATGATTTTGCAGAAAATATTCTTAAATTGGCCGATTCCCAATCACTTCGAAATGAGTTGGGGAGAATTGGCCGGGAACGCACCGAAAAGGAACTTCAGTGGTTAAGAGTTGAATCGAACTTAATCGATGCATATCGATTGCTTGGTATTTGAGTCGCGAATCGGGAACTTGCCCCAGATCTTGTTGAAACTAATTTCTTGTAAATAAAAATGGCGTTGTGTATTCTGATAATAATAAACTCTGACATTCATTTATTATCAAAAAGGAGCACAACGCCATGTATAAAGGTAAAGTAACAAAAGACGCCTCACAAGTCAAGCTTGTTCTTAATGGAGTTCCAGAAGGGATCTTCGACATAGACGAGATTCTCTCATCGTTGGAATTAAATTATAAAGCATTTTGCATAACGATGATGCGAGAGGTAATGAACTCGGTCATCGAGGGTGAAGTCACGGCGCTTGCCGGAGCACATCATGAGCGAACTGAGGCACACCGGTGGTCATCTGCACCAGGCTACGTGGTTGCAGGTGGCACGAAAGTGAAGGTTCAACACCCTCGCCTGCGTGATAAGACAACCCAAAAGGAAATTGAACTATCAAGTTATAAAAAATTTCAAGAAGATGGACCGTGGCAGCAGACGGTAATGAACCGCATGATCGCCGGCGTCAGTTCCCGTAATTATGAGAAGACCGTTGAAGAGCTCACCGGCACTTACGGTATCTCAAAATCGACGATCAGTCGCAAGACGATCAAGGGCACAGCCGACAGACTCAAAGCGCTCCTGGAACGTTCGTTGGCTGATCTTGACATTGTTGTCCTTGCGATCGATGGGGTTCATATCGGTAAAACAGTGCAAATTGTCGCAATAGGCATTGATTCCAGCGGAAAAAAGCATGTTTTAGGCTTCCGTCAGGGTGCTACCGAGAATGCGACTGTTACTCTGGAACTCGTCCGTGAACTCACTGAACGAGGGCTCAATACGTCTAAGCCGATGCTGGTGCTTGTCGATGGTTCGAAGGCGCTTCACAGCGGCCTGAAAAAATTCTTTGGGATCCATGGGATATTCCAACGTTGCCAGCTCCACAAATTTCGCAACGTATGTGAACATTTGCCAAAAAAGTATCAGGCTCATTTCGCCCGGCAGTTAAAGGCGGCGTATTCCATGAAGACGTATGACGATGCCAAGGCTGCGCTCATACGGATCATCGTGGAACTGGATCGGCTCAACGAGAGTGCCGCCAGTAGTCTGCGAGAGGGCATGGAAGAGACGTTAACGGTCCATCGTTTGGGTCTCCCCGATATACTTCGGAAGACCTTGTCGAGCACGAACATTATCGAGTCGTCATTTTCTGTCGGTCGCGATATGATGCACAATGTCAAACGGTGGACCACGAACGATCAAGTGCATCGGTATCTTGGAACAGCTCTTCTTGAAGCTGAGAATAAATTTCGGAGAATCCGTGGTCATCGGTCGATGAGTGTGCTCATCGCGGCTATGGATCAAGAGGTCATGAAACTAAATCTTGTTTCTAAAATTAACGCAGCGTAACTTGTCGGATCAGTTGCACGACGCCTGTCGAGTTTCAACAAAGTCTGGGACAATTTCATGGAAAAAGAGTTAAACAGAGATCAATTGTTGTTGAATCAAATGCGTAGACTGCGGTATCGATATCCGAAAACAATTTTTCATCACGATAAAGACCCCTTGCTTCTCGAATGAGATGCAAAGCAAGATCTTGATATATTTGCCACGGACGAATTTCATTTGCTATCGCGAGTGTTGACCGCGACACGATTGAATGAATACCGGCATGATATAATTTCTTTCCGACAGCTCGGAGACATGTTTCAACATCGCGTAAGCTTTCTCGGTTTGTCAGTTGTGCAAAGAACATGCAGAGAAATTGTTCCCAGCAGGTAAAGTGCCGAACGCGATTGTTGCCGTTGTGTTGATCGACAATTGAAATAAAAACATAGTCATTGATATAGTCTGTTAACTGAGAAAAAACCGTTCTCCCAACATTCATGCCAAAGCTCCGTAAAAATGGTCAGGGGAAAAATTAAAAATACCATTTTTTGAGCACTGATTTCAAATCGAAAAAACTACAAATTGCTATAATCGGTTTTAATTCAGCTACTTACAGAGATGCAAATTCTCTTAACCGGACACTACTGGTCAACGAGCAATTTTTAGCCGCCGTCCGCGAGTGTCTGTCGGGGACGTAAGTCCCCCGCAGAGCATCGCGTCCATTTCCACGTTCAACTCCCCGCCGCTAACGGCATGGGTAGTGTTTTCCGGCATTTCCTATCCGTTCCAAGCACCCATTCATGCCCCGCACGTGCCTGTT